>NCGI01000131.1 GCA_002256925.1 Polaromonas sp. 28-63-22 | reverse complement strand
AACGTGCCCGCTGCGGCCAGCGCGAAGCCGACACCTGCGCCCATGCGCGCCCACTGGCCGGAAGCGCCCAGGCCCGAGGCGGCGCCGAACACGTCGAGCGCCAGCGCCAGCCCGGCCAGAATGACCGGCATCGCGATCAGCAGCGCGCGTTCGGGCGCCTGCCGGTAAATGACGCGCGCCCAGAGCGCGGTCCAGATCGGGTAGGTGTTGAAAGCCAGCAGGGCGAGTGCCACCGGCAGCCGCGCCACCGCCGAATACAGGCACAGGCTTTGCACGCCGATCAGCAGGCCGATCAGCGGAAGCATGCGTTGGTGGCGCGGGCTGAAGCGCACGGGCACGCGCTGCAGCGCCAGAATGACCACGATCACCAGCGCCGTGATGACGCTGCGAAACACCACCGCCGTTGCCACATCAACGCCGTTGTTGAAAGCAATGCGCGCCGCGACATGGTTGGCGCCCATCATCAGCGCGATCAGCAGCAGCGTGGCGAAGGCGGTTCCGCTGATGGCCTTGCCAGCCGGGGCGACGGCGGCCATCAATAAAGGTTCTTCACACGCGCCTGCAGTCTTGCCAGGCCCAGCAGGGCATCGGTGAATGGCGTCGGCACGCGCGTCAGCTCCCCGAGTTCCCGCACCACCGTCACCAGCGCATCGAGCTCCACGCGCCGGCCGGCTTCCACATCCTGCAGCATCGAGGTCTTGAACGCGCCGAGCTTGCGCGTGATGGCGTGGCGGTCCTCGGGTTGCTGGTCGATGCTGATGCCCAGGCGCGCGCCGATTTCCCTGGCCTCGAGCATCACGCGCGCGGTGAAGCCGCGCACCAGGTCGTCGTCCATGATCAGGTCGGTGGTGGCGCCGGTGAGTGCGCTGATCGGGTTGACCGTCATGTTGCCCCAGAGCTTGAACCAGATGTCTTTCTGGATCTGGCTCGAAACAGGTGCTTCGAAACCGGCCCGTTCGAGCAGCGCGGCGAGCTGCAGCACGCGGGGCGTGGGCGCACCCGACGGCTCGCCGATGATGAGCTTGTTGCCGAAGTGGTGACGAATCAGCCCGGGCTCGTCAACCGAGCAGCTCGCGTGCACCACGCAGCCGATGACGTGCCGCGCAGGGATGGCCGCAGCCAGCGCGCCGTCGGGGTCGATCGCGGTCAGGCGTGTGTCGGCCAGCGCGCCACCAAAGCCCTGCAAAAACCACCACGGCACACCGTTCATGGCGGTCAGCACCAGGGTGTCGGGCCCGATCAGCGGTGCAACATGCCGGACCACTTCCGGCAGCGAAGGCGCCTTGACGGCCAGCACCACGAGATCCTGCACGCCGAAGTCGGCCGGTGCCGCGCTGGACGCCACCGCCTGCGACGTGACCGAGCCGCCCTGACGCAGGCGCAGGCCATGCATCTGCAAGGCTTCAAGCGTGGCACCGCGCGCCACCAGGCTCACCCGGCAACCGGCGCGGGCCAGTGCGTTGCCGATCCAGCCGCCGATGGCACCGGCGCCATAAATACAGACGTTCATGCGGTCATTCCCCTGTGTGGTGTGTGATTCATGGTCAAAAGTGGCTGTAGCCCATATAAAACCTGCGCCGGCAGCTCCTGATTTAATAGCGACTAACTGGTGTGGCGGCGTCGCACCTGACTCGGACGGGCAACCGGACCGGGTTGCCTCGCACATTGTGCGCTGGCGTGCGCTCGCAGACTGAACGGCTGCGGCAGCTGTGCTTTCATCCAGTATTATTGCCCGCATGGCCAAAGACAAAACCATTTATACCTGCACCGAATGCGGCGGCAGCTGGCCAAGGCGTCGGAGGTCACGGCGCTGGCCGACATCGAGGCCACCGACATGGAGCGCACGCCGACCGGCCACGAAGAGCTGGACCGCGTGCTGGGTGGCGGTATTGTCGAAGGCGGCGTGGTGCTGATCGGCGGCGACCCGGGCATCGGCAAATCGACGCTCTTGTTGCAGGCGCTGGATTCCATGCAACGCACCGGACAAAAAACGCTGTATGTGACCGGCGAGGAAAGCGGCGCGCAGATTGCCTTGCGTGCGCGCCGGCTCGGGCTTGATGGTTCGCAGGTGTCGGTGCTGGCCGAAATCCAGCTGGAAAAGATTCTCGCCACGCTGGAGGCCACGCAGCCCACCATTGCCGTCATTGATTCGATCCAGACCGTGTATTCCGACCAGCTCACGTCGGCACCCGGCTCGGTCGCCCAGGTGCGCGAATGCGCGGCGCACCTGACGCGGGCGGCCAAATCCAGTGGTGTTTTCGCCTCGTGCGCGCCATCAAGAACCGCTTCGGCGCCGTCAATGAAATCGGCGTCTTCGCCATGACCGAAAAAGGGCTCAAGGGCGTCAGCAACCCGAGCGCTATTTTTCTGAGCCAGCACGCCGAACCGGTGCCTGGAAGCTGTGTGATGGTCACACTCGAAGGCACGCGGCCCATGCTGGTCGAGATTCAGGCGCTGGTCGATAGCGGCGGGCCGTCGCCCCGACGCCTGAGTGTCGGCCTCGACCGCGACCGTCTGGCGATGCTGCTGGCCGTGCTGCACCGCCACGCCGGCGTGGCCTGCATGGACCAGGACGTGTTCGTCAACGCCGTCGGCGGCGTGCGCATCAGCGAGCCTGCCGCCGACCTGGCGGTGATGCTGGCGATCAACTCCAGCCTGCGCGGCAAGCCGCTGCCCAAGGGTTTCCTTGCCTTTGGCGAGGTCGGGCTGGCAGGCGAAGTGCGCCCCGCGCCGCGCGGCCAGGAGCGGCTGCGGGAAGCGGCCAAGCTGGGCTTCAGCGTGGCGGTGGTGCCCAAGGCCAATGCGCCCAAAAAGCCGATTGAAGGCCTGACGATCCATGCCGTCGAGCGGATCGAGCAGGCGATGCAGGTGGTGCGCACGCTGGAGTAGGCGCTGGCCGCTGTTGCCGTGGCATACCTTCGCCAGGAGACATGAAGGCCCTGCCGACATGGCGCGTGGGCCCTTAAGAAAACGCTAATACTAGGCACTTACCATCACGGCATGAGAAAACTGATCTCCCTGCCGAGGATGGCCAGCTGTGCGTGGCTGGTGGCCGCATCCTGTGCCGGCTTCAGTCTGATGGCCCATGCCGTCACCCCCGCAGAACAACTGGCCGGGTACACCGCGCAGGCGGGTGTACCCGCCCAGCCGCAGCGTGGGCAGCAGCTGTTCACGACAACCCACGGCAAAGCCTGGAGTTGTGCTTCATGCCACACGGCCCAGCCGACCGTTGCGGGCAAGCATGCCAGCACAGGCAAGTCGATTGGACCTCTGGCGCCGGCGTTCAATGCCGAGCGCTTTACCGATTCGGCCAAAACCGAAAAATGGTTTCGACGCAATTGCAACGATGTCATGAGTCGCGAGTGCACGGCCGCTGAAAAAGCCGATGTGCTGGCATGGCTGCTGACGTTCAAGCCGTGATGTGCCAGGACGGTACCGCCTGCATTCTCTTTTTTCGGAGTAGATACCCATGATGCGTTTTTCGCTTGCCCGGTTTTTCTCGGGATGTACCTTGCTGGCTGCGTCGGTTGCTGCCGCCAACGCTGATTCAGGAGGCAACAGTGTTCCCTTGAACCAGAAGTACAAACAGGAATGTGCCGCCTGCCATACGCCGTACCCCCCCGGAATGCTGCCCGCAGCATCATGGAAGCGCATCATGGGCTCGCTGGAAAAACACTATGGCACCGACGCCTCGGTCGACGAGGCCACCCTGCGTGACCTTGGCGTGTGGCTGGGTGCCAACGCGGGCACCTACAAGCGGGTCCAGGAAGATCCGCCCGAAGATCGAATCACCCGGTCTGCCTGGTTTTTGCGCGAACACAACGCCCGTGAGGTGCCGCCCGACACGTGGAAGCGCGCCTCGGTGGGCAGTCCTTCGAACTGTGTTGCGTGTCATACCCAGGCAGCCCAGGGCAGCTTTCGCGAACGCGACATCCGGATCCCGAAATAGCGCGGCATGAATTCCGCCGAGCAAAAAATTCTGGTCTGGGACGCGCCGGTCCGGGTGTTTCACTGGTTGATGGTGCTGAGCTTTGCCGGGGCCTACCTCACGGCCGACAGTGAACGCTGGCGCCTGGTGCATGTGAGCCTGGGCTACACGATGGGCGGGCTTGTCGCGTTCCGCCTCGTCTGGGGACTGGTGGGCTCGCGCCATGCACGTTTTCGCAGCTTTGTCACCGGCCCGGCAGCACTGCTGCGCTACGGCCGCTCCCTGCTGGGTCGGCAGCCCGAGCATTTCGTGGGACACAACCCGGCGGGAGCCGTTGCCATCGTGCTCCTATTGCTGTCGAGCATGGTGATCGTTGGCAGCGGCTGGGCCATCTACAACGATGCCGGGCCGGCCTGGCTCGCGCGCCTGCACGAAGCGGCATCGACCTTCATGCTGGTGGTTGTCCTCATTCACATAACCGGGGTGGTGGTGGCAAGTTTGCTGCACCACGAAAACCTGGTGCGCGCCATGGTCGATGGGCAAAAAAGCGGCACGGCGCAGCAGGCCATCCGCTGGCGCTGGCGACCGCTGGCAGCCCTGATGGTGGCGGCTGTGCTCGGGTTCTGGTGGTACACCTGGCAGGGCGCGCCGGCAGGTCTGGTGGTGGGTTTCACCGGCAGTCACGTGATCGTCGGCGCGGGCAGGGTGCCTCTTGATGAGAACGTTGCGGGTTAAAGGCAGGTAGCACGGGGCCGCATCTCGTGCCACGGTGGGTCGGCGCGGCGGTGCGGGCGTCACGCCGCGCGGCACAATACGCGCGGACGGGCAACGACAAGGAGACCTTTGATGCGTATCTTGCTGGCCGAGGACGATGGCATGCTGGGCGACGGGCTGCAGACCGGTCTGCGCCAGCTGGGCTTTCAGGTGGACTGGGTGCTCGACGGCAGAACCGCAGAACTCGAAATAGCCAGCGGCTCCTACGCCGCGGCGGTGCTGGATCTCGGCCTGCCGCTCAAAAATGGCATGGACGTGCTGAAGGATTTGCGGGCCCGCAAAATCGCCACGCCGGTTCTGATCCTGACGGCGCGTGACGCGGTGCCTGACCGTATTGCGGGGCTGAACCTGGGGGCCGATGACTACGTGGTCAAACCCGTAAACCTGCACGAACTGGCAGCCCGGCTGCATGCGCTGGTGCGCCGTTCGCATGGCGTGGCTGGAGACGTTCTGCGCTGCGGTCCGGTTTTGCTCGACACCGCTTCGCGCGAGGTGCGCTACGACGGCCAGGCGGTGACCCTGTCGATGCGGGAATTTGACCTGCTGCACGCGCTCATGCTCAGACCGGGCCGCATTCTTTCGCGCGAGCAGCTTGAGCAGTGGCTCTATGCCGCTGGCCGCGAGGTCGAAAGCAACACGATTGAGGTGCATATCCACTTTCTGCGTCGCAAACTCTACCCTGAGATGATCCGCACCGTGCGCGGCGTCGGTTACATGGTGGCGCGCGACGAGGCCGCGCCATGAAGCCAGCCGCGCCGATGCAGTCGCTGCAAAAACGCCTGGTGACCCGGGTGCTGGGTCTGGTCATGCTGGTCTGGCTGGCCGTCTCGCTGCTGTCCTGGGACGATGTGCACCACGAAATCGAGGAGCTGCTCGACGCCCATCTGGCCCAGGCCGCTGCCTTTGTGCTGCAGCAGGCGCCGCTGGTTGATCTCAGCAGCGCGGCCGAAGTCCCGATGCTGCACCAATACGCGCCCCGGGTGGCGTTCCAGGTTTTCTACCAGGGCCGGCTGGTCACGCGCTCGCGCAACGCGCAGACCGAGCCGATGGCTCCCGACACCACGGGCTTCACCACCCTTCGCCTGCCAGACGGTGCCCAATGGCGCGTGTTTGCCACGCGGACCGAGGGCAGCCCCTTGCAGGTGTACGTCGGCGAAAAGGTCAGCTCGCGCGATGACATCCTGTGGGCCGTGCTGGGCAGTGTGCTGTGGCCGCAGATTCTCGTGCTGCCCCTGCTGGGTCTGGCGGCCTGGTGGTCGGTGCGCAGCGTTCTGGCGCCGCTGCGCCAGCTCGGTGCGCTGCTGCATCGCCGGCAGCCCGATTCCCTGACGCCCGTGGTGCTGCAAGATACACCCACCGAGATGCGCTCCGCCGTCGAGGCGCTCAATGCGCTGCTGCAGCGCATCGGCGGCATGGTCGAGTCCGAGCGCCGCTTCACGGCCGACGCGGCCCACGAGCTGCGCACGCCGATTGCCGCCATTCGGGCCCAGGCGCAGGTCGCGCTGGGCGCTGGTGGCGACGTAGCCCAGCGTGAGCGGGCGCTGCGCACCACACTGGCGGGCTGCGACCGCGCGACCCGGCTGGTCGAGCAGCTGCTGACGCTGGCCCGCATGGAGGCAGCGCCTGCCGCCTTTGCGGGGCCGCACAACCTGACCGAAGTGGCCTGGCGCGTTGCGGCCGAACTGGCGCCGCCGGCCATGGCGCGCCGGCAGGTGCTGGAGCTGGACATGAAGGGGCCTTGTGCAGTGCAGGCCGACCCGCTGCTGCTGGAGATGTTGCTGCGCAACCTGATTGACAACGCCCAGCGCTACAGCCCCGACGGCGCCCGGATCGCCGTCTCGGTGCTGGCCTCGGACGGGTACGCCGTCTTGCGCGTGGCCGACAACGGGCCCGGCATGTCCGACGAGGCGATGGCGCAGTTCGGACGGCGCTTTTACCGCGAACTGGGAACCGGCCAGTCCGGCAGCGGGCTGGGCTGGTCGATCGTCCAGCGGATTGCGGAAGTCTCGGGCGGCGAGGTTCAGGTCAGCCGCTCCAGCGTGCTCGGTGGTTTGCTGGTTTCGGTCCGCTGGCCGATGGCGAGTGAGCCGCAGCGCGTGGCCGACGCACCCTGGCCGGCCGAACAACCCGCGTAGGGATGTGCGGCATCCTGGTCCGATTTGCTCGCTATAAAAATAATAGCTACTTGCGCAGGTAGTACAAGGGCTCGAGGCCTAATTAGCTTGAAATGGCGCTGAAAACCACGCCGATGCCCATGGCCCGCCGACCTTACGCACTCGCCACAAAAAGCCCTGATGCGCGGCCTGCGAAAATGATGCCCATGAATTTCCAGAAAATACTGATTCCCGTGGCCGGCGTGGTGGTGGTGGTGCTGGCGTACCGCTTCCACGGCTGGGCCGGTGTAGCCGCTGCCGCCACCGCCATCGTGATGTGGGTGCTGCTGCATTTCACGCGCATGATGAAGGTGCTCAAGCGCGCGGCCAACCGGCCCATCGGCCATGTCGACAGCGCCGTGATGCTCAACGCCAAGCTCCGTCCCGCCATGACGCTGATGCATGTCGTCGCCATGACGCGCGCACTCGGTGCGCTGCAGTCGGCCAAGGGCGAGCAGCCCGAGATTTTCCGCTGGACCGACGGCGGCGCGTCGCATGTCACCTGTACCTTTGTCGGCGGCAAGCTGGCGCACCACGAGCTGTTCAGGCCTGGCGAGCAGGTGGCAAAGGCGACCGCTGAAGCGGCGGGCGGGCCGGTTGATCGGGCCACCTCGTAAAATCGGCGTTTGACCACATTCACCACAGGATCAGCAGCATGTCCCCAGTACCCGCAACTTCCATGGATGACCGCGACGGCAAAATCTGGATGGACGGCCAGATGGTCGAGTGGCGCGACGCCAAAATCCATGTCCTGACGCACACGCTGCATTACGGCTGCGGCGCTTTTGAAGGCGTGCGGGCGTACCAGCTGCAAGACGGCAGCACCGGCATCTTCCGCCTCGAAGAGCACACCGAGCGGCTTTTCAACAGCGCCAAAATTTTGCGCATGAAGATTCCCTTCACCCAGGCCGAGGTCATGAAAGCCCAGCTCGATGTGGTGCGCGCCAACAATCTGCCGAGCTGCTACATCCGTCCGCTGACCTGGATCGGCTCCGAAAAGCTCGGCGTCTCGCCCAAGGGCAACAAGATTCACCTGATGGTGGCCGCCTGGCCGTGGGGCGCCTATTTGGGCGACGAAGGGCTGCGTCGCGGCATTCGCGTCAAGACATCGAGCTTCACGCGCCACCATGTCAACATCACGATGATCCACGCCAAGGCCGTGAGCAACTACACCAACTCGATTCTGGCCAACATGGAGGCCACGGACGAAGGCTACGACGAGGCGCTGCTGCTCGACCCGCAAGGCTTTGTGTCGGAAGGCGCCGGCGAGAACGTTTTTGTCGTGCGCAAGGGCGTGGTGTACACGCCCGATTCCAGCGCGGGCGCCTTGAACGGCATCACGCGCAACACCATTTTCTCGATCTGCCAGGACCTTGGCATCGAACTGAAGGAAAAGCCCATCACGCGCGACGAAATCTATATCGCCGACGAGGCCTTCTTCAGCGGTACCGCCGCCGAAGTCACGCCGATCCGCGAGCTTGACCGGGTAGAGATTGGCAACCGTGGCGACGGCGGCTCGCGCGGCCCGATCACCGAGAAAATCCAGGCGGCGTTTTTTGACATCGTCAACGGGCGCAATCCGAAATACGCTTCGTGGCTGTCAAAGGTGTGAGCCCCACGCTTGTCGCTTCGCGTACTGCGCTGCCCCCGAGGGGCCGCTGCGCCTGCGGCCCGGCGAAGCCGGTTCCGCGGCCCCTGCTTGCGGGGCATGCCTGCAACGGATTTCGCGCCTGCGCATCGTTGTGAACTTATCGGAAATGTTATGACCACTTCATCCCACATCGAACTGCTGGCGTCCGACCTCAACGACCAGGGCGGCATTTTTTGCCCCAGCCCCAAAGCCCACATGAAAATCTGGAACAGCCATCCGAAGGTGTACCTCGATGTGGCGCGCACCGGCATGGCCAAGTGTCCGTATTGCGGGAC
>NCGI01000130.1 GCA_002256925.1 Polaromonas sp. 28-63-22 | reverse complement strand
TCAGACACCAATTTTGCTGCGATGCACGCATCGCACCCCCAGGGCGAGCCAGAGGCTAGGCAAATTTGGGCTCTGACCCCAAAAACCGGCGTGGGGGCCCCATTCGTCATTGAAGCCGACGAATACGACACCGCCTTTTTCGACAAGCGCAGCAAGTTCGTGCATTACCGGCCGCGCACGCTGATCCTCAACAACCTTGAGTTCGACCACGCCGACATTTTTGACGACCTGGCCGCCATTGAGCGGCAGTTCCATCACCTGCTGCGCACCGTGCCTTCGGAAGGCCGCGTCATCGCCAATGCCGGCGAACCGGCGCTGCAGCGCGTGTTGACCCAAGGTTGCTGGAGCGAACGTATACTTTTCGGGAAAGATCCGCTGGCCGAGGGCCTCTCGGTACGGGGCGAACCGCACGACTTTGAAGTGCTGCGCGACGGTCAGCCGGCCGCGCAGGTGCGCTGGGGCCTGAACGGGGTTCACAACCAGCTCAATGCCCTGGCCGCGCTGGCCGCCGCCGAGCATGTCGGCGTGCCCCTGTCGCAAGGGGCGCAGGCGCTGGCCGGGTTCCACAATGTCAAGCGGCGCATGGAACTGCGCGGCGTGGTGCCCTTCACGGGCGCCGGCGGCGGCGAGGTCAGCGTGTACGACGACTTCGCGCACCATCCGACGGCCTTTCGCACCACGCTCGACGGACTTCGGCGCCAGTTGAACAGCGCCGGCAAAACCAGCGACCGCATCCTGGCCATCTTCGAGCCGCGCAGCAACACCATGAAGCTCGGCAGCATGACCGCCCAGCTACCGTGGAGCCTGGAGCAGGCCGACCTGGCGTTTTGCCACGCGGGCGGGCTCGACTGGAATGCCCGCGACGCCCTCGCACCCATGGGCCAGCAGGCCCAGGTGGCCGGCAACGTGGACGAACTGCTGGCCCAGGTAATGGCAGCCGTCCGGCCCGGCGACCATTTGCTGTGCATGAGCAACGGCGGGTTTGGTGGCATTCACAAGCGCTTGCTTGAAGCGCTCAAGCGCTGACATGTCGGGTTTGGGTGTTTGCCGGCTCCAGCGGCGCCGGGGTTCAGGGTTGCGGGCAACCCAGTGAGTCGCTATTATTTTTATAGCTGCTTGCGCATGTATTCATTGGGCTAGAGGCCTAAAACACTATTAAAACAGCTGTTTCAGAGGCTTGTTGACCCAACAATCAGGCGGTAGCGGCGGCCCAGGAAGGTGAACCAGGGGGTTCGCAACGCCCCATAATAAATTCGCTGTTCGCGGGATTCTGGCTGGTGCATTTCCAGTCCACTGGCTCACTGCCAAGTTTAGGCTCAATGCTGTTCAGTGAGTACCCAAACCGTTCGGGCTGACCCTTCGACAAGCTCAGGACAGGGTACGCAAAGCGTATCGAAGCCGGCAAAAGCCCCTCGTCACATCAGGCCGAAAGGGCCTAAACCAACCGATGTGGGTTTACGCCAGCAAAGCCAGCACCGCCAGAACGTCGTCCTGGGTGCGGTAGCTGCCAAAAGCCTTGGTGTCTTGCTCCCGCACGATGGGGAAGGTGCCCAGAATGTAGGCCGCATCGTCAGCGTTCAGGCCATATAGCCAGAAAAACAGCGCGTCCAGCGCGGCCAGGCGCGCGCGGCGCTCTTCGTCGTTCCAGACAAACGGCGGCAACACGTTGCCCGCCGCGTCCACATAGCCCAAGTCACGCGCGAACGGAGCCATGTCGTACGCCGTGTAGGTCAGCGCCAGCACCTGCGGGATGACAAAGTCAGCCACCGTGGGCTGCGGATGGTGGCCGTTCATGAGCTTGGCGGCGCGCATGGCTTGCGCGAAGGCGGTGGGCAGCGGGTCGTTGAAGCTGGCTGGGGCGATGACGGGGAGTTGCTCGACCACAAACCAATTCAGGTGCTGCCCCTGCACTTTTTGTCTGGCAACATAGTCCAATGCCATGGAGCAGAAGTTTGCCAATAGCAATGCCGCAACCTTTGGATAAGCAGCTCGTGACTCATCATCGGTTGGCCACAGAACTGGGAGCGTGTTGCCAAGTCCAGCGCTAGGCACAAGCGCTGCGATCATGGTTCGCACATTGGTCGGCGCGGTAACGTCCTTAAAAGCCAGGCTGTAGTTAAGACCTTCAATCTCAGTCACGAGATGGCGATCAACCCAATATTGCGGCTTCGGGTAACGATCTGGTCGCTCTTTTTCTGAAACAGCAATTGGTTTTTGTTGAGCGGCGCGGTGAAGATTGCCTGTATTAAGAACAATATCCGCTGCGCGATGATCGAACATCTGCACCATCTTGCCCTCGTAAAGCGGTAGCGCGTCACCCCCAGTACGGTCATGCTTCCAACGATTCAACGCCGAAGGTTCAAATCCTTGCCTTCTAAGTTCAGCCGGGGAAGAAAACACAGCCGAATCACTAGTCATGTGAAACATAGTCAGATATTGCACCGGCCACACGTTTACATCGGCAAGCGGCCCTGTAGACAAGCTGATCCCGCCGTGCTTGACCAGAACCGGATGCGCGGCATACAGCCTCAAAGTGATATCGGCGTCACGCTGGCTGCGAAAGATAGGCGCTGCGCCGGTGTTCGGGTTGACACGCTGAAAGTCTTCGGCTGTAAGCGTGAGCGTCCTGCTTGCGTCGTCCAGCTCTGCCAACTGGTGCAGGTAAAAAGCACAACGGGTTTGCTTGAAGGTGCGGGACAAGCCGCCAAACAGCAAGGCGCAAAACTTGAAGCTGGCGTGGACGTCAGGAAAAAAGACCTTGCGGTTCTCAAAGTCAAACAGCGCACCCAGCCGCCCGGTGCTGCTAAGGCTGCTAAAGAACTCGGCCGCGCCCTTGTCGGCGGCGATGCCGCTGGGCGTGAGCAGCGCAACAAGGCCGTCTTTGGCGGCCAGTGTCTGGGCGCGCTCGACAAACAGGCTGTACAGGTTCACGTCACCGCCGCCCAGTAGCGGGTAGTCGCCACTGCCCAATTTGCCATTACCCAGCACGCGCGCATTCGCCTCGGCGCGCTCGCAGGCTTGTCGGTACTGCGCCCATAGGTCAACCGGAGGCGGCGTGTTGGTACCGGTTTGCATCATTTGCACACCCTGCAACGCTGCGATCATTTTTTTGCGGTCAGCAGCGCGGCTTTGGGCCGCAATAGCCGGGCTGCGCTCGGAAAACCATTCCACTTCCTGCAGCTTGATCCGGTCCCACGGCGGGTTGCCGATGATGGCGTCAAAACCGCCTTTGGAGCCGGCGCCAAACACCGTTGGAAAGCTGGTCCACCAGTGGAAGAAGGTTTCGCGCGCCGCAAGCTCACGGGCACGGGTCATCAAGTCATTGGCGGCTTGCGCGGCGGCGTCGTTACCGTGCAGTCTGCCAGCGGCCAGCATGGTTACAAGGTTTTGGCCTGGCTCCAATAGCTTTATCAGGCCGTCCAGCAACGGGTTGGGTTCGTCCTTGGCGGCCTTCAGCAGCTTGGGCAATTTGCTGATTTTGTCCACTGGCCAGCCGGGCACCAGCCAGCGCAGCGCGCGCCAAAAGTCGAGCACGGCGTGAATGGGCGCAACCTGTGCGGCGGCTTCCGCAGCCAATTGTTTCGACAGCTGCGCCTCGGCAATATCCACGTCGGTCAGGTCAGCGACCTGGGCGATGTTTTTGGCAGCCAGTGCCAGCCGGTCGAACTCACTGCTTAAGAGCAATGCACCAAGGTTTTGCAAACCGCGCTGCACGTCGGGCAGCTTCTCGCCATGCAGACTGTCGCCAATCTTGAGGTGATGGTCCAGAAAGCTCAGTGGTGCACCCACGGTAAACGTATGCAGCCACAGCGCGGTTTTGGCCAGCTCGACAGCCATCGGGTTTTTGTCAACGCCGAAGATCGTCTTCTTCAGGATCATGCGCCGCACGATGTGGCGGTCGTCAAGCTGCGCGTCGGTCACGGCCCAGCCGTGGTCTTTGGCCGTGGTTTTGATACTTTGTCGAATCGTGGCCATGCGCTGCAACACCGGGCTTTGCCACGGGCGGCCGGACTCCATGAGGTGCGCAGCCCACGGTTGCTCGCCCACCAGATGCGTTGCGGTGGTGATGGCTTCCAGCACCCGATCAGCCAAATAATCGACCAGCGCCACCAAAAAGTGGCCGCTACCCATGGCCGGGTCGCAAATTTTGAGTTCAAGAATCTGGGTGGCCGGGTCGAGCGCATCGATCACGTCCCAGCCGCCGGGATTGACGGTACCGGTTCTACCCGCCTTCTTCATGTGCGCCTCAAAAGCGTTCATGCGTTCGGTGGCCAGCAAGCCCACCGACTCGCGCAAGATCAGCCGCACCAGATCGTCATGCGTGTAATAGCTGCCCGACACCTTGCGCGCAAAGCTGGCGGGAGCGGCGGTAATGCGGTTGACTTCGGGTTTGTCTTTGTAGCTGTCTGCGGCCTGCACCTCGTGCACCAGGCTGTATTCAAGCAGGCGCTCGTAAATGCCGCCCAGGTGCGAGACCGACAAGTCGCGGTAGTTGATCCAGGTGGACTCCAAGTATCCTGAGCCTGTTGAAGGGCGGCGGCGCGACAGGGCATCAATGATGGGGGCCATCACGGCGTCGGGCACATTGGTTCGCTCAAGCAACGGCGCGCGGGCACGGTCGAATAAACCGCCGTTGTAGGCGGGCATGCCCACCTCGTCATCACCCTTGTCTATCAGTGTAAAAGTATTCTTTAGAGCAAGCCAAGCCCAGCCAACCGTGCGGGAAAACTTCGTCCGCGCATCCACCTTGTCCCGAACTTCCTCACGCAAGCGCCGCACGCTGTAAGGCGCATAGCGCGAATCGCGCACGGGCAGCAAATTGCGGTCTTCGGCGTAAAACAAAAACAGCAGGCGGTACAGCAGCACCAGCGCGGCTTCGCGCACTTCGTCCAGGTATTCGGGCGTGAACTGATTGCGCTTGAACTGGCCGTAACCGATTTCATGCGTTCTGGCGTGCAGGTCGCCACGCGCCAGTGCGTCAGCGAGTTGGGGAAAAATGTCAGAGAAGACGCGTGCGCCCAGGTCTTGCGAGACTTTTTCTTCGTAAAGTCGCGCTTCATTCAACGCATAGGCGTGGAAGGTGCGCCCGGTGTTGTCCCAGGCCTGCGTCAAAAATGCCTCGCGCTGAAAGAACAAATAGAACAGCCGCAGCGCGTGGCCGGGTTCTATTTCATCCAATTCGTGCTGCATGCCGGGCAAACCGATTGCGGCGGCAACATCCACTTCAAAAAACTCTTCGGCGCGTGAGCGGGCGTCTTGCCAGTACAGCCGCCACACCGCGCCATTCGTCAGCATGCCCCATTTCACGGCGCGGTCAGAGGCGACATCGACCCGACTCAGGTAGCGCAGCATTTGCGACGAGGGCGCGTCGGGATCAAACGCGTCCTGGCCGTCGCCCCGGTCCAGCGGGCGCAGCCAGCGCTTGCTTTCCAGAATCGCCACGCCGTGGCGGTAGCGGCGGTCGTCTTTGGACTCCAGCAGCGCGGCGGCTTTTTGCTCGTGCGTGGCAAACAGCAGGCAGTCCGGCACGGCCTCGCGGCCTTTGGGGTCGGCGTTGACCTGGGGCAGAAAATCATCACCCCAGCCCAAAGCTGCCAAAACTTTGTGTATGACGAGCTGCTCGGTCTGCGCTTCGTTGTTGGTGGAGGCGGCGTTGAAGCCCTGGAAAATACCCGCGAGCGCGTCACGAAACGCAGCAAAGGCGGCGTCGGTCAGGTCTTGATGGGGAGGCGTTTCGCTGATGCCACGGATCAAAAAATCCTGGGTAAAGAGTTGCCCTTGCATAGCGTGTGTGCGGATGAAGCCTGTGGAGTTAGCAGCGAGTGTAAAGGTGGCGTGGAGGCGGATGCCTCCAGCCGAGCGCAGCAAGACCAGTCGCTACAAATTCAATAGCTGCCCGCGCAGGTATTTACTGGGCTACAGGCACTTTTGATCTCATAAAACCCAGAGAACCGCACCCCTGCCCACCGGCGGGCTCGCACAGCTACCGGGCGCGGCGCGCCAGCACCGACGCCGACAGCGACTCCAGCACGTCGAGCGAATCGCCCCAGGACAGGCAGGCGTCGGTGATGCTTTTGCCATATTCGAGGGCTTTGGCGTCGTCTTTGCCGGGTGTGAATTTCTGCGCACCGGGGTTCAGATGGCTTTCGACCATCAGGCCGAACACCTGCTTTGAGCCGCCGGCCACCTGCGCGGCGATGTCGCGCGCCACCTCGACCTGCTTTTCATGTTGCTTGGAACTGTTGGCATGGCTGCAATCGACCATCAAGGTCGCCGGCAGACCGGCGGCTGCGAGTTCCTTGCAGGCCGCGCCCACGCTGGCCGCGTCGTAATTCGGTGCCTTGCCACCGCGCAAGATCACGTGGCAATCCTTGTTGCCGTTGGTCTGCACGACGGCGACCTGGCCGTTTTTGTATCGCGTCGGTGGCGATACGGATATTGCCGTCGGTGCCGTTCTTGAAGCCGATCGGCGCCGAAAGACCCGACGCCAGCTCGCGGTGAACCTGGCTTTCGGTGGTGCGTGCGCCAATCGCGCCCCAGGAGATCAAATCACCGATGTACTGCGGCGAAATCACGTCGAGAAACTCGCTGCCGGCCGGCAAACCCAGGCGGTTGATGTCGATGAGCAGCTGGCGGGCGATACGCAGGCCTTCGTCGATGCGGAAGGTTTCATCAAGGTACGGATCGTTGATCAACCCTTTCCAGCCGACGGTGGTGCGCGGTTTTTCGAAGTACACGCGCATCACGATCTCCAGCGTGCCGGCGTACTTTTTGCGCTGGTCGGCCAGACGCCGGGCGTATTCGAGCGCCGCCATCGGGTCGTGAATCGAGCAGGGCCCGATGACCACCAGCAGCCGGTCGTCCTCGCCGGCCATGATGTTGTGGATGTTTTGGCGCGTGGTGCTGATCAGCGACTCCACGGCGGTGCCGCGAATCGGGAAAAAGCGGATCAGATGCTCGGGAGGGGGTAACACGGTGATGTCCTTGATGCGTTCGTCGTCGGTCTGGCTGGTTTTGTCGACGGGACTCGCATACCAGGCGTCGCTGGCGGATTGAGGCTGGGCATTCATCACGGGCTCCTTGGGGTAACTTGAAAACTGAAGAAAAAATGAAAAGGGCAAAAAAAAACCGCCGGGAGTCCGGCGGTTTTTGAAAGATTCGCTGCGTTTCAGGGGCTTACGCGAAAGTCTCTCTACCGCCGGAGGCGCTTGAGAACCAAAAGTAAGCAAAATAAAACTTCGCTGCAGTCATGGGCTTCAATGTAGCACAGCTCTTGCGTTGCGCGGGAGAATGCGGACTACCGGACGCAAAACAAAGGCAAAAGTTACGCAGAGGACGCAGAGCAAACAAAGACATTTGAATTTTTTGCGACTTCTGCGAAACCTTTGCGTCCTCTGCGTCCGGTTGTCCGCTTTATCACTTATGCCGTGCCACCCACCGTCAGTCCGTCAATGCGCAAGGTCGGCTGACCCACGCCCACCGGCACGCTCTGGCCTTCCTTGCCGCAGGTGCCGACGCCGCTGTCGAGCCGCATGTCGTTGCCGACCATGGTGACGCGGGTCAGCGCGTCGGGGCCGTTGCCGACAATCGTCGCGCCCTTCACCGGGTACAGAATTTTGCCGTTCTCGACCCAATAGGCTTCACTCGCCGAAAAGACAAACTTGCCCGAGGTGATGTCCACCTGCCCGCCGCCGAAGTTGGTGGCATACAGGCCTTTTTTGATGCTGGCCACCACTTCTTCGGGTGCCTTGTTTCCGCCCAGCATGTAGGTGTTGGTCATGCGCGGCATCGGCACATGGGCGTAGCTTTCGCGCCGGCCGTTGCCGGTGGGTTTGACCTTCATCAGCCGCGCATTGAGCGAGTCCTGGATGTAGCCTTTCAAAATGCCGTCTTCGATCAGCACGTTGCGCTGGCTGGCGTTGCCTTCGTCATCCACATTGAGCGAACCACGGCGGTCGGCAATGGTGCCGTCGTCGAGCACGGTGACGCCCTTGGCGGCGACGCGCTGGCCGATCCTGCCGGAAAAAGCGCTCGAGCCCTTGCGGTTGAAGTCGCCTTCCAGCCCGTGGCCGATCGCCTCGTGCAGCAAGATGCCGGGCCAGCCGGGGCCAAGCACCACGGTCATTTCGCCCGCCGGCGCGGGCCGGGCTTCGAGGTTGGTCAGTGCGGCATGCACCGCATCACCGACGTACTGCGCAATCTGCGCGTCGTCAAAATAAGCCAGTCCAAAGCGCCCGCCACCGCCGCCGGAGCCGACTTCCCGGCGGCCTTTTTGTTCGGCGATCACCGTCACGCTCAGGCGCACCAGCGGCCGCACATCGGCCGCCAGCGTGCCGTCGGCGCGTGCCACCATCACGACGTCGTGCTCGCTGGCCAGGCCGGCCATCACCTGCACGATGCGCGGGTCTTTGGCCTTGGCGAGTTTTTCGACTTTTTCGAGCAGCTTGACCTTGGCGGTACTGTCAAGCGTGGCGATGGGGTCGAGATCGTTGTAAAGCGAGCGGCTGCTGGCTACTTTTTGGGCCGGTGTCCTGACGCGGCTGGATTTGCTGGCGTTCGAGATGGTGCGCACCGTGCGCGCTGCGTCCAGCAGCGAGGCTTCTGAAATATCGTCCGAGTAGGCGAATGCCGTTTTTTCGCCGCTGACCGCGCGCACGCCGACGCCCTGGTCGATGCTGAAGGAGCCGGTCTTGACGATGCCTTCTTCCAGGCTCCAGCCTTCGCTGCGGGTGTACTGGAAGTACAGGTCGGCATCGTCCACGCCGTGCGACATGATTTCACCCAGCGCCCGGTTCAGGTGCGCCTGCGTCAGGCCGAAAGGCGTGAGCAACAGTTTCTGGGCAATCGCCAGACGCCCGGAGGTCGATGCCGTCGTCGGACGAACCGGCGAAGAAAGCGTTGAGGCGTTGAGCGTCGAGGCGGCGGAGGATCGAAGTGAGGTCATCGGACCATTGTAGGCAGTCCGGCTGCAGGGCGCTCCCAGGGGCGGGGCGTCCCGCAAGCTTCTGCGGTCTTGCCTCCTCGGGCGGACTGGCAGAGGGCGCGCAGGCCCTCTTCAGGCCCGACTATCAGGTCTGGTCGTCGGTCGCAGCGCCGGGCGCATTGGTCTTGCACGATGCAATCCCGTTGTCGCGCGAAGCCTCGGACGAATACATCTGGCTGTTGCCGATCACCTGTCCGTTGCCGGCCTTGAGGGTGAAATAGGGTGAACCGTCTTTTCCGTTCAGGCGCGCATAGCGGCTGTCATCGGCGGCATTGCTCTTCACCGACTCGATGCCGTTGAGCGCACTGGCCTTGGCCTCGTACATCTCGCTGCCCAGAATCGTTTGACCGTTACTGGCCAAAAGCGAAAAAAAGTATTTGTTGCTCTTGGATTTCTTGAGTTCAAATTTTCCGGCCATGGCATTACCCTTTTTTGTTGTGCGCCTGATTGAAATAGTGGGGCGCCCGCCTTTGTAACCGCTCCCCTGCAGCAACGCAAGTTGCCCGCCCGCAGGCCGGGGCCGGCCTGCCAGGGCAGCGCGACATTCATCACAGACATGTGCCAGAAAACGCCACCGGCCCAAGGCCGGTTCCGCCCCCACGGCGGGCGCTAACTCAGGGCTCCCGGCGGCTCAGGTAGGTGAACAGGGCTGCGTCGTCGAGCGTCGCCAGTCCGGCAGCGCTCGCCTGCGCAAACGTGCGGCTGGCCGGCCCGCCGAGCGGCCCCTCAAAACCGGCGGCGCGAGCGCACGCCAGCGCCAGTCGGGTGTCTTTTTCAAGCAGGGTGACGTGGGCACGCGGCGCGAAGTCGCCGGCCAGCGCACGGTGCATGCGGTCCGAACCGATCCAGCTCTGGCCGCTCGACTGCTCGATCACCTCCAGCGTTTTGGCCAGGTCCAGCCCCAGACGCGCCGCCAGCGCCAGCGCCTCGGCGGCGCCCACCAGGTTGATGCCCGCCAGCAGGTTGTTGACCAGCTTGGTGCGCGCGGCGTCGCCGGGCTTTTCGCTGATCCTGAACACTTTGCCCGACAGGGCCTGCAGCAGGTCGGAAAGCCGGTCGAATACCGCGTTCTCGCAGGCCACCATCAGGCTCATCGTTCCGTCCCTGGCCCGCGCCGGCCCGCCCGACATGGGCGCATCCACCGCGTGCACACCCCGCGCAGCCAGGCGGCCGGCGAAAGCCTCAACATCCTCGGGCGCCAGGGTCGGGCAGAGCATCACCACATGGCCGGGTTGCAGCATGCGCGCCAGGCCGTCCTCGCCAAACAGCACCGTTTCTGTCTGCGCGGCGTCCACCACGCAGACCATGAACGCTATTGAATTCATAGCTGCCTGCGCAGGTAAATCAAGGTCTACAGCACCAAAACGCTTCAAATTATCGACTTTCGGCCGATCAATGTCGCAGACCTCGACGGTCCAGCCCTGAGCCAGCAAATGGGCAGCCATGGCGCCGCCCATGTTGCCGGCGCCGATCAAGGTGACGGGGCGGTCAGGGGACATCGGACGACACCGGGCGCATCAAGACCCGTGGCGAAAAACGCGCGCCCTTGGGGGCAGAGAGCGACACGAAGCGAGAGTCAGCGCAGGCTTCCCGTTCAAGCCGGGGCCGCGGAACCGGCTTTGCCGGGCCGCAGGCGCAGCGGCCCCCTCGGGGGGCAGAGAGCGACACGAAGTGCGCGAACGTGGGGGCCATGTTCTTTACGTCTGAACCAGCCGCTTGGACTTGGCAATCGACATCAGCATGCCGATGGCCAGCCCCAGCGTCACCATCGCCGTTCCGCCGTAGCTGATGAAGGGCAGCGGCACGCCGACTACCGGCAAGATACCGCTCACCATGCCCATGTTGACGAACGCATAGGTGAAAAAGATCATCGTCAGGGCGCCGGCCAGCAGGCGCGAGAACAGCGTCGGCGCTTCCAGCGCAATCGCCATGCCGCGCAGAATCAGGAACAGGAACGCAAAGATCAGCAGCAGGTTGCCGACCAGCCCGAACTCCTCGGAATAGGCGGCAAAAATGAAGTCGGTGGTGCGCTCGGGAATGAACTCCAGGTGCGTTTGCGTGCCGGCCATGAAGCCTTTGCCGAAAACGCCGCCCGAGCCGATGGCGATCATGCCCTGAATGATGTGAAAGCCCTTGCCCAGCGGGTCGCGCGACGGGTCCAGCAGCGTGCAGATACGCTGCTGCTGGTAGTCGTGCAGCACCGGCCAGCGCACGCCGTCGGCGCAGAGCTGCGGCTCGAACCACACCACCAGGAAAACCGCCACCAGACCGACCAGCACCGGCGGCACAATCAGCTTCCAGCTCAGGCCGGCGAAAAAAATCACGGCCAGCCCGGCCGCCAGCACGAGCAGCGAGGTGCCCAGATCGGGCTGCTTCATGATCAGCCCGACCGGTGCGGCCAGCAACAGCAGCGCCGCCATGAAGTCGAGTGGGCGCAGCTGGCCTTCGCGTTTCTGGAACCACCAGGCCAGCATCAGCGGCATCGCAATTTTCAGGATCTCGCTGGGCTGAATCACGACGCCGACATAAAGCCAGCGCCGCGCGCCCTTTTTGGTGATGCCGAAAATCGCCACGACACCCACGACGTAAAGCGGCACCGCAAACGCCATCAGCCGCTGCGGCGGAATCTGCGCGACGACAAACATGATGGCCCCGGCAATCAGCATGTTGCGACCATGGTCCGCAAACCGCGTTCCGCTGTCGTAACCCGACGAATACATGATCAGCAGGCCGGCGGACGCCAGCAGGAACACGGCAAACGCCAGCAAGCCATCAAAGCCCTGCAGCAAAGGCAGCGAACGCTGGAGGAGGGAGGGTTTGTCGAACACGGCGGCCATGGCGATGATTATCCGTCAGCAGCAAGTCAGCGAAGGCTTGCCCGGCCGTGCGGCGCAACCCCGTGAGTCGCTATTTATTTGATAGCTGCTGGCGCAGGTAGATACTGGGCTGCAGGCATTTTTTATACAAATTTTTACGTGTAGAACTGTGCGCCCGGCCCACGCCACGCGTCCACCCTGTTTACCATCAGCCATGCGCACGACCCATCTTCTCTACCTGCACGGCTTCCGGTCTTCGCCGCAGTCGGTGAAAGCCCGGCAATTGGCCGCCATCGTGCGGCAACGCCACCCGGCCGTGCGCTGGTGGTGCCCGCAGTTGCCGCCCTCGCCGCGCGCGGCCATGGCGCTGCTTCAGGGCGTCATCGACGGCTGGCCGCAGGAGGCAGGTTTTGAGCGCATGGCGGTGGTGGGCTCGTCGCTGGGCGGCTTTTATGCCACCGCCGTGGCCGAGCGCCTGGGCTGCCGGGCGGTGCTGCTCAACCCTGCCGTCGATCCCGCACGC
>NCGI01000542.1 GCA_002256925.1 Polaromonas sp. 28-63-22 | reverse complement strand
TTCAACGAACCCAACCTGATAAAGAGATCTCATCATGAAAAAACTGTCGATTTCATTCGTGCTTGTCGTGATGGCGCTGGCTTCCCATGCGCAAACGGCCCCTGCGCCTATCAAGGCCGATCTCGTCGCAAAATCCGAAGTATCTCGATTCCTCGAGCATCCTTACAACTGTTCACAAATGATGGGCGGTACCGATGACGGCGACACCCTGCCAACCTCGTTCAACGTCGCCCTGGACGCGTCCCTGAACGAAATCGGCGCCCCAGCGCCTCAGGCCATGGACCAAATTTATTCACTTTGCGTGCGCAACATGAGAGCGCTGACGCTCAGCAGCCTGAACTAGACGGCAAAGGGCGCGCGGGCTGGTTGAGCCGCTGCCACCCCTTTCGCTGCGGGCGGGTCGAGGCCTGGTTGCCCCGTGGTGACCCCTCGAGGACCTGTCTGGCAACCCCGGACGCTCATGACGACCGCTTACTGCGGCTCAATCTTCGCGTCACGAATCGCCTTGGCCCATTTGGCCGTTTCTTTCACGCTGCGCAGGCCAAGCGCTTCAGGCGTGCCGGGCTCGACGGCAAAGCCGATGGGCGCAAACTTTTCCTGCAGGTCCTTGCTGCTGGCAGCGGCGTTGATGGCCTGGTTGAGTTTGGCAACAACGTCGGGCGGTGTGCCGGCTGGCGCGAACATGGCGAAATAGGCAATCAGTTCGTAGTCTTTCAGCCCCAGCGCCTCATTGACCGTGGGCAGTTCGGGAATCGCCGGCGAGCGTTGGGTGGACGTGACCGCCAGGCCGCGAATCTTGCCACCCTTGACTTGCGGCAGCGTCACCGCGAAGTCAGCGCTGAACATCATCACCTGGCCGCCGATCAGGTCGGTCATCGCGGCCGGGCCGCTCTTGTAGGGCACGTTGGTCATCTGGATGCCCGTCATGCTGGCCAGCACTTCGGAAGACACCAGTTGCGAGGTGCTGGCACTGGCAAAGGTCACATTGCCCGGCTTGGCTTTGGCCAGATCGACAAACTCGCGCAGATTTTTGGCGGGCACCTCGTTGTTGACCGCGATGATCAGCGGCACCGAACCCAGATAGCCCAGCGGCGTGAAAGCCGTGTCCTGGTCGTACGGGAGCTTTTTCATCAGGCTCTTGAGGGCTGCGTTGGTGCTGTTGGTGCCAATGAGAATCGTGTAG
>NCGI01000129.1 GCA_002256925.1 Polaromonas sp. 28-63-22 | reverse complement strand
CCAGAGTTATGCAGAGGGTCCCTAGCGCAGCGTCGCCAGGTAGGCAATCAGGTCCGCGCGGTCCTGCACACCCTCGACCTGAAACCCCATGCGCTGGCCCGGCACCAGTTCCTCGGGGTCTTCCAGCCAGCGGTTAAGCGTCTGCGGCGTCCAGCGCAGGCGTGACTGCGCAAGTTCTGCGGAATACCGGTAGCCCGGCAGACTGCCGACGCGGCGACCGAACACCCCCCGGTGTGCCGGCCCGGTCTTGTTGGCATCCACCGCGTGGCAGGCCGTGCACTGGCTCTGGTAGAGGACTGCGCCGCGCACCACGTCGCCGGGCGGCGGGGTCTGCCAGGCTCGCGGCGCGGTCGCTTGCGCGGCGACGATGTGCGGCTGAAGGCCGACCGCGACCAGCAGCAGCCACGCCAGGGCCACGGCGCGCGCCGGATACCCACGCGGGTGGGTTGCTGAAATCCGATCTTGCGAAGTAAATGCGTCAGGCACGGGATTTTTCCTGGTTGATGAAGAGCCCCTCTGCGGTGCGAAAGCGTTGCCGCTGCTCACAAGTACGCGCACGGGCCGCGCGCCGGATTCCTGCGAATGCCAACTTCGTCACGGAACAGCCGCCCTTGCGCAGCGAAACGTCCATCTGCTGAATCCAGCGCGACGACGCCTCCGTATAAAAAACATCTGATTACATCTCCGGTTCTCGATAGCCACCCAGGCAACCCGCCATCACCCCTGTCTTCACGCACTTTTGAAAGAATCACCATGAACAAAAAACTCGCTGCCTCCCTGCTCGCCGCTTCGACCGCATTTTTGTGCGCCGGCGCGCAGGCAGAAACCGGCAAACTGCTGCTCACCGGCGGCGTCAGCAGCATCGATGGCGCTGCCGGCGGCGGGCTCACGCCGTGGGCGGTCATTGGCAGCAATGCCACCGACGATGAGGTGGGCGGCTCGGCCTACGTCACAACGGTCGGCACCCGCGACTACGGCCTGAACATCTACGGCGCAGCCGTCGGGATTCATGACCGCTATGAGCTGTCGATCGCGCAGCAGGACTTCAACACCCGGGACACCGGCGCGGCGCTCGGCCTGCCCGGCTTGCACCTGAAACAGACCATCGTCGGGGCGAAGGTTCGGGTGCTGGGCGATGCCGTGCTGGACAGCGACACATGGGTGCCGCAGGTCGCCGTGGGCGTGCAATACAAAACACTGGGCTCCACCGGCCTTGACGGCACGCTCGATGCGCTGGGCGCCAAGCGCAGCGGCACCGATTTTTATGTCAGCGCCACCAAGTTGCTGCTCGGTCAGGGCCTGCTCGTCAACGGCACGCTGCGGGCCACCAAGGGCAATCAAAACGGCCTGCTGGGCTACGGCGCGACGCTGGGCGGCAATGAAAACCGCTACAGCCTGCAGCCGGAGTTTTCGGTGGCTTACCTGCTGAGCAAAAACGTCGTGGTGGGCGCCGAATACCGCTTCATGCGCAACAAGCTGGAGCAGGCCGGCAGCGCGGCAGGTCTGGGCAATGGCCTGCGCGCCGGCGACTGGAAAGACCTCTTCATCGCCTGGGCGCCCAACAAGCATGTGTCGCTGACCCTGGCCTATGTGGACCTGGGCGTGATCGTGCCCGCCACCACCGCCAGCCGCAAACAGACCGGCTACTACCTGTCGGCCCAGATCGCGTTCTGACGTCCAGGCCATTCCCGTCAATAACTCCCGAACCATCCCTGAAAGCATCCGATGAAAAAAACACTCCTGACCCTCGCCCTGGCAGCCTCCGCCCTTCTGGGCGCCCACACCGCCATGGCGCAAACCGCAGCGCCCGGCGACCAGCTCTACAAGGCTTTCGGCGAAAAACCCGGCCTGGTCGTGCTGATGGACGACTTCATGACGCGCCTGCTGGCCGACCCCCGCACCGGCCCGCATTTCAAGCCGGCCAACCAGCAGCGCATCAAGGAGCAGCTGGTCGATCAGTTTTGCGCGCTGGCCGGCGGGCCGTGCGTTTACAAGGGTGCCGACATGCAAAGTTCGCACGCCAACCTCGACATCAAGAAGTCGGACTTCCATGCACTGGTCGAAGTGCTTCAGCAAAGCATGGACGCTCAGGGCATTGCCTTTCGCAGGCAAAACGAAATGCTGGCGCTGCTGGCGCCGATGCACCGCGACATCATCACGCCGAAAGAAGTGGCGGGCCAGCCATGAACAAGACGCTGACCAAAACCATGACCAAAACGGTGCTGGCCACGGCCCTGTCGCTGCTGTGCGGCTGGGCGGCTGCAGGCACCCTGACCGTCGCCGTGGTGGACAAGGAAGGCAAGCCGGTCATTGATGCGGTGGTGGTCATCACGCCCGCCAACAAAAGCGTGCTGCCCAAAAAACCCCTGACCGCCCAAGTGACCATTGCGCAGGAGAAGATGCAGTTCATTCCTGCGGTGTCCCTGGTGCCGGTGGGCGCGAAGGTGCAGTTCATCAACAACGACCCGTGGGACCACCACGTGCGCTCGTCACCGGCGGGCATGGGCCAGTTCAACGCGACCAACGCCGGCTTCGAGTTGCGGCTGGAAGGCAAAACCGAGGGCAAGCCGTCCAAACCGACCGACATCACGCTCGACAAGGCGGGCGTGGTCGGCGCGACGCTGATGGGCTGCTTTATTCACGGCTCGATGCGCGGCTATGTGTATGCCAGCGAGTCGCCGTGGGCGGCCAAGACCGGCCCGGACGGACTGGCAACGTTCGAAGACCTGCCCGAGGGCCCGGCGCAGATCAAGGTCTGGCAGGCCGACCAGCTCATCGACGTGCCGCAGCAGCAGGCCAGCGTGAGCGCCACGCCGGCCAAAAACACGGTGCAGCTCAGTGTGGTGCCGCGCCGCCGCCGGGGCACGGTTTATTGAGCGGCTTCGTCAAGAAGCCTGCAACCGCTCGCCTCGTCGTGTCGAGGCCCTCCGCCGAGCGCCGCATGAACGGCCATGAATGGCCATGAATGGCCCTGCCACCTGCGGGGCTGAAAAAGTCCTGGCCGCCGTTGACAGAAACTTTCGCCAAACTTACAGTGAAAGCAAACCTCCGGAGGCTTTATGGCGAACCCTTCCAGATCGCACCTCGCACGTCCGCTGACGCTGCAGCAGTTGCAACGCCTGAAGAACTGGCATGTCGCGCAGCGCGGCACGCACCGGCTGGAATACGAGGTCTGGAACGGGGTGTTGACGGCGTGGGTGATGGGCTGGACCGGCAGCCTGCCGGCCCTGACGTTTGACGCTCCCTGGGCGCTGCCGCTGTGCCTGCTGGGCGTGCTGGCGCCGCAGCTCTATGTGCATGCCCGGGCGCGGGCGCATGCGGCCGGACGGCTGCGCTGCGACTGGCTGGCGCTGGTGGACTGACCCCCTTGCGCGGTTGCGCGACGCAGCACAGCGCAGACGGCCGCCATGTGAGCTGCATCCCCGCTGACACGTCTTTTTCAAGCCATATCGGGCTGTAGCCCTTACATTACCTGCGCGAGCAGCTACGTTTTTAATAGCGACTGCGACGCCGCCGGAACGAAAAAACCCGGCACACTGCGGGTGCAGCGTGCCGGGTTCGTCGCTACCGGGTGCCTGCCCGGAGCGTGGGTGCCCAGCCTACAGCGGCGCCGGGTCACCCATGTCGTCAACTGCCAGCGTGAGCGGATTGATGTCCACCACCGCACTGTTCTCATCCATGGCGATCAGGCCCTTCATGTAGGCGATCAGGTCGCTCACATTCTGGTCGATGCCCCGGGCCACCGTGGTTTCACTGCCGCCACCGCCGCAACCGGCCAGCAGCGTCACGGATACAGCGGCGGCCAGCATCCATTTCATATTGAGTTTTTTCATGATGTTTCCTTCAGGCTGGAGCGCTCAATAGGCCGAGCCGGCGTTCGGCGTGTTCAGGTACGGAAACCCGGCGAGGAAAGGAACCGTCGCCTGGTCCACCGCGTCGTGGATGTTGGCGGCGTTCGGCAGGCCGTTGGGTCCGGCGGTTGCCATCAAGGAAGACAGCGCCGAAGCATCGCACTTCGAGGTCAGCGACGGGACGCCGGGCACCGAGTTGAGTTTGAGCGCATCGCCGGAGCCGTTGATGGCACACAGACCGCCCACGGTAGCCACCAGGGCAATATCGACCACGTCGTCTTTCGGACGGCGACCGTTCGGGAAGCCGGCGTTGTCGGTACCGCCTGCGAGCGCGTTGCCTGCCACGCCCAGCCGGTTCTGCGCGGCAAACGGCACGGCGGCCACGGCCGTATTCAGGCGCAGCATTTCGGACGGCGTCGGGTTGGTTGCCGGCTTGTTCACACCCGTGATACCCGTCAGGAAGGTGGTCAGCAGATCGGTGCGCGGCAGGTTTTTAGGCGCCACGTCGGCCCCCAGCACGGTGGACAACAGGGCCGGCAGCGTCGGGTTCGACACGTAGGTCAGGAACTGCGCGTCATCTTTCGGGCTGGACGCGTTGAACTTGTCCTTGTCGGGCAAGCCGATCACCAGCTCGTTGACCAGCGGGTTACCCAGGCGCGAAACCTGCACCCATGCACCGCCCTGTTTGGTCGAATCGTTGTTGCCCGCGCCTGGCTTGCCGTTGTACAGGCGTGCCTGGCGCAGGCTGGCCGTGGTCCAGCCGCCAATGACGGATTCACCGCCGGCGGTCAGGCAGTCCTTGTGGACTTCCATGGCGATCGTCGTGACGTTGGCTTTCTGGATCACGTTTTTACCGCCCATGCCGGCAGCGTCTTTGTTCGCCGGGTCGAGCAGCACGCCAGCCGGTGCGTTAACCAGGTCAAACACCGGGCCGAGGTTGACGGCAAACCCTTCCTGGCGCTGGCCGACAAACACCCTGCCCTGGTCTTTGCCAACGGGGCAGCCGGGAATGGTGACGGGGAAAACGTGCTTGGCCGCGTAAGCCGGATAGTCAGCAATGGTTTTGGTACCGATGTTGTCAACCGGCTTTTCAAACGTGGCGCCACCGCCGGTTTTCATGACGGAAGCGCCGGCATTCTTGCGACGCTCGCCACGCACCACCTTGATCTCGTAGGTCTCGTTGACATTCAGGTTGGCGTCATTGAGGTTGCTGACGGCGCCCGCCTGAATCAGCGGAATCGGCACGCTTTGCGCGCCAATCGGCAGCGCAATGGATTTGAGCGTGTTCTTGAACTTGAACTGGAACGTGATGTCCTCGACCGCGTCGCCGGTGTTGTCAACATGGATCTCATAGAGGGCGTTCGGGTCCATCTGGAAATAGTTGGGGCCGCCGTACGGGGCCTGCAGGGGCTGGTAGTTGGCCAGCAGGGTCACGTAGTCTGAACGTCCGCCGGTGCCATCGGCGGCCACGCCTTCGTAGCTGCGAAACATGTAGAAGTCGGTGCCGTCAACTTTGGGGCTGTTGGTGATGCCGGGGGCTTCACGGTGGCTGGACGCCAGGGCGCTGCCCGCGGCGACGACCAAAAGGCAGGCCTTGGCAATATGGCCCAATCGCGCTCTCGTCTGTGGTTGCATGGTTGATCTCCTGGTGGTTGTGGTGGTACAGCGGTTGCTGTCCTACACATACGCACCGGTCTTTACACCAGATTCACACAGGGCTCAAATAGTCTTCACACGAGGCGCTCTCCTACATGCGGCGCCAGCTGCCGCAGCAGGCCCTTGACTCGAATATGAATGACAAAAAGGCCTGCAGCCCAGGTAATACGTGCGCCAGCAGCTATCGAATCAATAGCGAGACCAGAACGCATCGCCCATGCAAACGCGCCGCGCCCACGCCGCGCCCACGCCACGCATCAGCCCGGCAGCAACCGCTTATTGCCGCGCCGTGCGCACATTTGGCGGCAGCGCCTGCGGGTAGCTGGTGCGAAACGGATTGATGTCGAGCCCGCCGCGTCGGGTGTAGCGCGCGTACACCGACAGCCTGATCGGTTTGCAGCGGGTCCACACATCCATGAAGATGCGCTCGACGCACTGCTCATGAAACTCGTGGTGGTTACGAAAACTTACCAGATACTGCAGCAAGCCTTCCTGGTTGATCTGCGCGCCGGCGTAGCTGATCTGCACGCTGCCCCAGTCGGGCTGGCCGGTGACCAGGCAGTTGCTTTTGAGCAGGTTCGAGGTGAGCGTTTCAGTGACGGGCGGCTCGTCGAATTCGGCGAACAGCAATTCGGGCGCGGGCGTGAAATGCATGCATTCGATGTCCAGCCGGTCGAGGTTGAGGCCGTCCATTTCATGCACGGGTTCGCGGTCGAACAGCTCGGGGCCCAGCGTCTTGATACCGATACCCATGCCGGCTGCGGCGCCAAGGTCGGCGCGAATGCGCTCGCGTACATCGCGCGCATCGGCAAAACGCGTGTTGTTGAAGCTGTTGAGGTAGAGCTTGAAGGACTTGCTCTCGATGATGTTGGGCGACTCGCAAGGCACGGTGATGTGCGCCAGCGCGACTTGCGGTTTGCCGCGCAGGTTGAGCCAGCTCAGCTCGAAAGCGGTCCACATGTCGGCACCGAGAAACGGCGGTGTGCCCTCGATGCCCAGCTCGGCCCGCTTGGGCGCGCGCGGCATGGCAAACAGCAGCGAGGCATCGTACTGGTCGGCGTAGGCAGAGGACTTGCCGAGTTGGGACTGGTCAGGTGTGTTCATGGTGGGTGCCCGCAA
>NCGI01000128.1 GCA_002256925.1 Polaromonas sp. 28-63-22 | reverse complement strand
GCTTCGCGCTGCGTCACATTGGACGACTGCTTGCCGACCGACTTGCCGCCGCCCATGCGCTTGGCCTGTGCATCAGCCCCCGCAAGCGCAAGCGTCACCGCCAGCACTGCAGTGAGAACCACCGACCCGAATTTCATTGACCAGTTTTTCATATCGTCTCCTTTAGGGCGGCTCTTACCGCTTTGAACGCCAACTTCCCGATTCCTCAACACTTGATTGCAACATGCAAAGCGACCACGCCGCCCGTCATGTTGTGATAGTCCACATGACCGAAACCACCTTTGTGCATCAGGGCTTTAAGTTCATCCTGCCCCGGATGCATGCGGATCGACTCGGCAAGGTACTGGTAGCTGGACGCATCGTTGGCCACCAGCCGGCCCAATTGCGGCAAGACCTTGAACGAGTACCAGTCATAAATTTTTTCCAGCGGCCTGGCGACTTTTGAAAATTCAAGCACCATCAGCTTGCCACCCGGCTTGATCACGCGATGCATCTCGCGCAGCGCTTCGTCCTTGTGCGTCATGTTGCGCAGGCCGAAGGACCTTGGGCGCAAAAGCCAGCGCCAGATCACCAGTGCCGCCGGCAATATCAAGCACGCGCTGGCCTTCCCTGACGTTGGCCACCATCACGGTGTAAGCCTTCCAGGCGCGGTGCAGACCCATCGACATCAGGTCATTCATCACGTCGTAGCGCGACGCCACGGAATCAAAAACACCGCGAACGCGGCGTGCCTTGTCCTGCTCGTCAACGGATTCGAAACCAAAATGCGTACTGCTCATAGCTTCAATAGTAGGGCGAGAAGCCGGGGTTGGTGGTTACAACCCTGCTGTCCCGCAGGGCATTGCCCGAGTCGGTCACACAAAAAAAGCCAAACCGCCGGCCGGTCCACCCGCTTCGGCGCACTCAGTGGCTGGCGCAGGAGTGGCCGCCTGCGACGACCATCGGCGACTCCCTATCAGCGCCCGCCGCCAGCAGGCGACGGTTGTAGTCCTCCCACAGCCGATCCTGTTCGTTGCCGAGGTAGTACAGATAGTCCCACGAAAAAATTCCGCTTTCGTGACCGTCCGAGAAAACCGGCTTGACCGCGTAATTACCAATCGGTTCGAGTTCGACCAGATTGACCTCGCGCTTGCCGGTCTGCAGCACTTCCTGGCCGGGACCGTGGCCCTGCACTTCGGCCGAGGGCGAATAGACGCGCATCAACTCGAAGGGAATCCTGAACGCCTTGCCGTCCGAAAACGCTATTTCCAGCACGCGTGACTGGTTGTGTACGGTCAGCGCCGTGGGCAGGGGGGAGTCAGCTTGAAGACCGGCCATGAGGGTAGTTGCTTTCTATTTGCTATTAATCAAGAGCTTAGCTCAGCCGTGCGGCCATCAGCCGGTTGACGTCGGCGCAGCGACGGGCGATACGCTGAATGTCCTCGTCGTTCGGAGGGCGCAAGGCCGCAGCCCAGACCGGCGCCGGGAAGTGCGTGTCCCACGCGAACCGGGCAATCACATGCCAGTGCAAATGGGGCACCACATTGCCCAGCGCAGCCAGGTTGATCTTGTCGGGCTGCAATTGCTCACGCAAGACCTGTTCGACCATGACCACGGCCTGCAGGCAGCTTTCGCGCTCGGAGGGCGAAAGGTCTGAAAATTCGGCCACATGCCGCGTCCAGACCACCCGGTAGAACGCCGGGAATCCGGCCTCCTGCGCCTGAATGACCCGCAGTTGCGCGTTCTGGAAAACCAGCAGGCCGCCCACGGTTTCGCAGAGAGGACACCCCTTGATGGGCGAACCCGGCGAGGTCAGACCAGCACCCGCTCGATGCCGCCATGGTTGGCCGCTTCGACATAGGTGGGCAACCAGTCCTTGCCCAGAATCTGGTTCGCCATTTCGACCACGATGTAGTCGGCCTCCAGCAGGCCATTTTTCATGTCGTCGCCGTAACGTGAGAGGCCCTGCAGGCAGCTCGGGCAGCTGGTCAGGATCTTCACGTTTTCTTTTTCGCCCAACGCGCCCGAAGCCCTCAGCTGGGCCTCGCCTTTTTGCAGTTCTTCTTCCTTGCGAAAGCGGATCTGCGTCGAGATATCAGGCCGGGTCACGCCCAGCGTGCCGGACTCGCCGCAGCAGCGCTCGTTTTTCAGCACGTTGTCGCCGAGCAGCGCCTTGACCGTCTTCATCGGTTCCTGCAGCTTCATCGGGCTGTGGCAAGGGTCGTGATACAGATAGCCCTGGCCCGGCGCATCGGTGCGCAGCGTGATGCCTTTTTCGAGCAGGTATTCGTGGATGTCGATGATGCGGCAGCCGGGGAATATCTTGTCGAACTCGTAGCCCTGCAGCTGGTCATAGCAGGTGCCGCAGCTCACCACCACGGTCTTGATGTCGAGGTAGTTGAGGGTGTTGGCGACGCGGTGAAACAGCACGCGGTTGTCGGTGATGATTTTCTCGGCCTTGTCGAACTGGCCGCTGCCGCGCTGCGGATAACCGCAGCACAGGTAGCCTGGCGGCAACACGGTTTGCACGCCCGCATGCCAGAGCATCGCCTGCGTGGCCAGGCCGACTTGCGAAAACAGCCGTTCGGAACCACAGCCCGGAAAGTAAAACACCGCCTCGGTTTCTGCCGTGGTGTTCTTCGGGTTGCGGATGATCGGAACGTAGTCCTTGTCTTCAATATCGAGCAGCGCGCGCGCCGTTTTCTTCGGCAAACCACCCGGCATCTTCTTGTTGATGAAGTGAATCACCTGCTCCTTGACCGGCGACTTGCCCACGGTAGCCGGCGGTGCGGCGGTCTGCTTGCGCGCCAGGCGGCGCAGCAGGTCGTTGGCCAGGCGCTGCGCCTTGAAGCCGACGTCCACCATGGCGCTGCGCATGAACTTGATGGTTTGCGGGTTGGTCGCGTTCAGGAAGAACATGGCGGCGGCGTTGCCCGGCCGGAACGATTTCTGGCCCATCTTGCGCAAGAGGTTGCGCATGTTCATCGAGACGTCGCCGAAATCGATATCCACCGGACACGGGCTCAGGCACTTGTGGCACACCGTGCAGTGGTCGGCCACGTCTTCAAACTCTTCCCAGTGCTTGATGCTGACGCCGCGCCGCGTCTGCTCTTCATAGAGAAAGGCTTCAACGAGCAGCGAGGTCGCCAGAATCTTGTTGCGTGGGCTGTACAGCAGGTTGGCACGCGGCACATGGGTGGCACAAACCGGCTTGCATTTGCCACAGCGCAGGCAGTCTTTCACGCTGTCGGCGATGGCGCCGATATCGCTTTGCTGCATGATCAATGACTCATGGCCCATCAGCCCGAAACTGGGCGTGTAGGCGTTGGTCAGATCCGCGAACATAGCACCCCCACGTTCGCTCACTTCGTGTAGCTCTCTGCCCCCCGGGGGGGGCGCTGCGCCTGCGGCCCGGCCAAGCCGGTTCCGCGGCCCTGGCCTGGAGGGACTGCCTTTGCTTTCGCCCATTTCTAAAGCGTTTTGGGCCTCCAGCCCAGGTAGCACCTGCGCCAGCAGCTCCTGATTTCGTAGCAACTTGCCTTTGTTGAAACGTCCTTCAGGATCGACCCTGGCCTTGTAGTCCGCAAACGGCTTCAGCTCGGCGTCGGTCAAAAACTCCAGCTTGGTGATGCCGATGCCATGCTCGCCCGAGATCACGCCATCGAGTGAGCGCGCCAGCACCATGATGCGTGCCACGGCATGGTGCGCGGTCTGCAGCATGTCATAGTCATCGGAGTTGACGGGCAGGTTGGTGTGCACATTGCCATCACCGGCATGCATGTGCAGCGCCGCCCAGACGCGGCCTTTGAGCACGCGCTTGTGGATCGCCAGGCACTCTTGCAGGATCGGCAAAAAGGCGCTGCCGCCAAAGATGCTTTGCAGCGGCGCGCGAAGCTGGGTTTTCCAGCTGGCGCGCAGCGAATGGTCCTGCAGTTGCGCAAACAGCGCGTCAACGTCGCGCAGCCAGCCCGCCCACTGGGCGCGAACCTCGGCCACCAGGTTCAGCGCCTGCCCGATCCGTTCTTCCAGCATGTCGGCAGAAGCCATCTCGCCGGTATCGTCGGCCTTGCCCAGCGGCAGGTTGCCGCGCCTGAAAAACGCGTCCAGCTCGTCGCACAGCCTGATCTTGTTGGTCAGGCTCAGCTCGATGTTGATGCGCTCGATGCCATCAGTGTATTCGGCCATGCGCGGCAGGGGAATCACCACGTCTTCGTTGATCTTGAAGGCGTTGGTGTGGCGCGAGATCGCCGCCGTTTTCTTGCGGTCGAGCCAGAACTTCTTGCGCGCCTCCACGCTGATGGCAATGAACCCCTCGCCGTGGCGCGAATTGGCAATACGCACCACTTCAGACGTGGCACGCGCCACCACATCGGCGTCGTCGCCGGCAATGTCGCCGACCAGCACCATCTTGGGCAACCCGCCCCGTTTGGACTTGGTGGCGTAACCGACCGCCTTCAGGTAGCGGTCGTCGAGGTGCTCAAGGCCCGCCAGAATCGCACCGCCCCGCCTGGCTTCCGCGAACATGAAGTCCTTGATCTCGACGATGCTCGGCACGGCGTCCCGGGCGTTGCCGAAAAACTCCAGGCACACGGTGCGCGTGTGCGCCGGCATGCGGTGCACGATCCAGCGCGCGCTGGTGATCAGGCCGTCGCAACCTTCTTTTTGAATACCGGGCAAACCGCTCAAAAACTTGTCCGTGACGTCCTTGCCCAGGCCTTCCTTGCGAAAGCTCTGGCCCGGAATGTCCAGCCGCTCGGTACGCACCGGCGTCTTGCCGTCGGCCTCGAAGTACTTCAGTTCGAAGCTGGCCAGCGCGGCGTCGTGAATCTTGCCCAGGTTGTGGTTCAGGCGCGTGACTTCAAGCCACTGCGCATCGGGTGTCACCATGCGCCACGAGGCCAGATTGTCGAGCGCCGTGCCCCACAGCACCGCTTTTTTGCCACCGGCATTCATCGCGATGTTGCCACCGATGCATGATGCCTCGGCCGACGTCGGATCGACCGCAAAAACAAAACCGCCCCGCTCCGCCGCATCGGCCACGCGCTGCGTGACCACGCCGGCTTCGGTCCAGACCGTGGCGACGTCCACATCCAGACCGGGCAGACGCTTCATCTCCACCTCGGTCATGGCTTCGAGCTTTTCGGTGTTGATGACGGCCGACTTCCAGGTCAGCGGGATCGCGCCGCCGGTGTAGCCGGTGCCGCCGCCGCGCGGCACGATGGTCAGGTCCAGTTCGATGCAGCCCTTGACCAGGCCCGCCATTTCGGCCTCCGTGTCAGGCGTCAGCACCACAAACGGGTATTCGACGCGCCAGTCGGTGGCGTCGGTGACGTGCGAGACACGCGACAGGCCGTCGAACTTGATGTTGTCCTTGAGCGTCAGCTTGCCCAGCTTGCGACCGGTTTGCCGGCGCAGTTCGGCGACGTCCTCAAATGAGGCGGAAAACCGGCTGACAGCCATCCGCGCAGCCGCCAGAAGTTCACCGACGATGGCGTCGCGCTGGACATCGGCGTCGGGCGTGCGGCGTTTTTCGACTTCGCCCAGGCGATGCTGCAGGGCCTCGACCAGCAGCTTGCGGCGTTTCGGGTTGTCCAGCAGGTCGTCCTGCAGGTAGGGGTTGCGCTGAACCACCCAGATATCACCCAGCACCTCGTACAGCATGCGCGCCGAGCGGCCGGTGCGGCGTTCATCGCGCAGGCGGTTGAGCAGGTCCCACGCCCGGGCGCCCAGCAGCCGGATGACCACCTCGCGGTCTGAAAACGACGTGTAGTTGTAGGGGATCTCGCGGATTCGCGCTTCTTCGGCCTTGGCGGAGTCCGCAAAGACGTTTAATTCTTGGTAGGTGGTAGGGGCGTTCATCTTGAGAGGCCGGCGGCTTGAACCCGGGGCGATGCCCGGCGCCCAGCGCCAAATCCCGATATTAACGTAGCGCTGCGGCCCGCATCGCCCGCAGGGGCGTTGCCCCATGGAAACCCGCTTGTTCAAAGGCCGGTAAACCGCTTAGATTTGCTGTCACCGTGCTGTCACACTGGTTGTCATAGAAACTGTCACAAATAATGCATAGACTTTCGCCTGTGCCGGGTTTCCCAGCCCTTTCTAGCTGTGCACGTCCGATCCCTTCAGGAGTTTGAATGAAAAATCGTTTTTCCAGCATCGCCTCGGCGATCAAGTCAACCGTCCGCGCGACGCCCCTCATCCTGGCTGCCTGCGCTGCCTTCAGCCCACTCGCCAGCCAGGCACAGACTGAGGTCCAGTGGTGGCACTCCATGACCGCCGTCAATGGCGAATGGGTCAATGACCTGGCCAAAGACTTCAATGCCAGCCAGAAGGAATACAAGATCGTTCCGACCTTCAAGGGCACGTATGACGAGTCCATGACCGCCGCCGTGGCCGCGTTCCGCGCCGGCAACGCGCCCACCATCCTGCAGGTGTTCGAGGTTGGCACCGCCACCATGATGGCCAGCAAGGGCGCCATCGTGCCCGTGGGCAAGGTCATGCAGGACGCCGGGCAGAAATTCGACCCCAAGGCCTACATCTCGGCGGTGGCCGGCTACTACACCGCGCCCAACGGCCAGATGCTGAGCTTTCCGTTCAACAGCTCGACCACCGTGTTCTATTACAACAAGGACGCCTTCAAGGCGGCCGGCCTGGACCCCGAGAAAGCCCCCACCACCTGGCCCGAGGTGGCGCTGGCAGCCGCCAAGCTGAAGGCCGCCGGTAACAAGTGCCCGTTCACCACGGCCTGGCAGGGCTGGACCCAGCTGGAGAGCTTTTCGAGCTGGCACAACGTCGAATTCGCCACCAAATCGAACGGTATGGCGGGTCTGGACGCGCGCATGAAGATCAACTCACCGCTACATGTCCGACACATCGAGAATCTGGCCAACATGTCCAAGCAGGGCCTGTTCGTCTACAAGGGGCGCGGCAACGTGCCTGAAGCGAGCTTCGTGTCGGGCGAATGCGCCATGATCACCACCTCGTCGGGCTTTTACGGCAACGTGGCGAAAAACGCCAAGTTTGGCTACGGTCTGTCAACCCTGCCTTACTACCCGGACGTGCCCGGCGCGCCGCAAAACACCGTCATCGGCGGCGCCAGCCTGTGGGTCATGGCGGGCAAGAAACCAGCCGAATACAAGGGTGTGGCGGCATTTTTCGACTATCTTTCCAGCCCCGAGGTGCAGTCGGCCAGCCATAAGCGCACGGGCTACCTGCCGATCACGACG
>NCGI01000541.1 GCA_002256925.1 Polaromonas sp. 28-63-22 | reverse complement strand
CGCAGCGCTGCGCTGCGGGCCTGTCGCACTGAAGCAGCGCTGCCGTGCTCACGCGGGCGCTCCGGTGCGTTCGGCCACGCGCATCACGGCACTGCGCGAGCGTGGGTTGCCGGCAACTTCTTCCTCACCCGGTTTCGTACGCCCCAAGGCTTTGAAATGCATCACCTTCGGCTCGGCAAAGGGCGCCCGGCGGTCAAACACATCGCGGGAATGACCGGCGATGAATTGCTTGACGATACGGTCTTCCAGGGAATGGAAACTGATCACCACCAGACGGCCTCCGGGCTGCAACACCTTGAGCGATGCGTCTAGCGCACGCGCCAGCTCTTCAAGTTCGGCGTTGATGAAAATCCGAAAAGCCTGAAAGGTGCGCGTTGCCGGGTCCTTGCCCGGCTCGCGGGTTTTGACCGCGCCAGCCACGACTTCGGCCAGCTCGGTGGTGGTTCCCAGTGGGCCCCGCTCCTGCCGCCGGCGATCAATCGCCTTTGCAATCTGCCCAGCAAACCGTTCTTCGCCATAGTCACGAATCACCTCCGTCATGGTTTCCAGGGATGCGTCGGCCAGCCAGTCCGCCACGCTTTGGCCACGTGTGGTGTCCATGCGCATGTCGAGCGGGCCTTCGGCGCGAAAGGAAAATCCCCGCTCCGGGTTGTCGATCTGCGGCGAACTGATGCCCAGGTCCATCAGTACGCCGGCGGCGCTGGCAGCAGGCAGGTCGGCCAGATGCGCAAAGCCTTCGTGGCGAATGGACACACGCGGTAGTGGCCGTCCGGATTGGTGAGAAGCGCCTCGATGGCTTCGTTCAACAAGACGGTGCGGTGTGTCCATGTGCCGTTCACCGCCGGCCTTCTAAAAGGAAAAGTCTCTGAAGACATCGGGCATCTCGCCCTTCATTTGCTCAGCTTCCTGGGCTGCGTACGTTGCAGCATCCCAGAGCTCAAAATAGCCGCCCATGCCGAGCAGTACGGTATCTTTGCTGATGCCCGCTGCGGCACGCAGTTCGGGCGACACCAGGACGCGGCCGGTGGCATCCATCTCGACATCCATTGCGTTGCCGAGAAAAATCCGCTTCCACCACTGCGCCTGCATCGGCAGCGATGCGATGCGCTCCCGGAATTTTTCCCACTCGTTGCGGGGGAAAATCATCAGGCATCCGTGCGGATGCTTGGTAATGGTCAACTGACTCGACGCGGTAGCACTCAGGACGTCACGATGCCGGGTCGGCACCGAAAGCCGACCTTTGTTGTCGAGAGCAAGAGATGACGCGCCTTGAAACACCGGGAAAGAGCCTTTGAAAAGTACAAATCACCACTAAATTGCACTTCTTCCCACTTTATCAGGTATCTTTCTGCGCGCAAGTGGTTTGCTACAAATTTTTTCAATGAAATCAAGGACTTAGATCAACCTCCGAAGA
>NCGI01000540.1 GCA_002256925.1 Polaromonas sp. 28-63-22 | reverse complement strand
TCAACCATGCCGGGCGTCGGCACGCCATAGCCGCCGCCGACGTAGTCGCAGTTGGCCACCACGCTGTCGCGCGGCACGGCGCCCGGCACGCCCAGCAGTTCGGCGGTCTTCACCGCCAGGTTGAAGACGTTGGTTTCCTGCGCTTCTTTAGGTGCGCGCACGCCGATGCCCAGCACCTCGATCCGGCTGCGCGTGCCCTGCAGCCCGGTGACCAGCCCGGCCTGCGTGCCGGCGCTGCCGGTGGCGTGCACCACATGGCTGACGTCAAGTCCGAGGTTGTTGAACTGGTCCACCATTTCAAGCGCGCACACCACATAACCCAGCGCGCCGAGCGGGTTGGAGCCGCCGCCGGGAATGATGTAAGGCTTGCGGCCCTGGGCGCGCAAGGCGTCGGCCCGCACGACCATGGCGGCATTCATGTCGGTGCCGCCGGGGACTTCCTGCACGCGGGCGCCGTAGAGGTGGTCTAAAAACACATTGCCCGAATGCTTGTATTCGTCCAGCGTGGAGCCGGTGCGGTCTTCCAGAATGATTTCACTGTGCAGGCCCAGTTTGGCGGCAATCGCCACCGTCTGGCGCGCATGGTTGGACTGCGTGGCGCCCTGCGTGATGATGGTGTCGGCGTTTTGCGCCAGCGCATCGGCCATCAGAAATTCGCGGGTCTTGTTGCCGCCGGTTCCCAGCCCGGTGCAGTCGTCGCGCTTGACGTACAGGTTGGGCCCGCCCAGCGCCTCGGTCAGGCGCGGCATGAATTCGAGCGGTGTCGGGCCGTGGGTGATGCGGATACGGGGAAAGGAGCTGAGTTTCATGGATCGTTGGCCTCGCAGGTGTTGGCGTGGGGGGTAGTGACGTGGGGGGTAGTGAAGGAAAGGCGTGTGACAGTTTGAAGAAAAGTCGAAGTCCGCGCGGCGTTCAGCGGGCGATGGCCGGTTCGGCGGCAGCCTGCAGCGGCAGGGTCTGCATGAACGCTTCCAGCGCGTCAATCGGCAGTGCCGCGCAAAACAGGTGGCCCTGGTAAGACTCGCAGCCGTGCCAGGCCAGGAAGGCGCGCTGTGCTTCGGTCTCCACCCCTTCGGCAATCACGCCCAGGCCCAGGCTTTGCGCCAGGCCGATGATGGTGCGCGCGATGGCCGCGTCGTTGGGGTCGGTCAGCACGTCCTTG
>NCGI01000127.1 GCA_002256925.1 Polaromonas sp. 28-63-22 | reverse complement strand
CAACACGTCCAGGCCAGCCACACGGGAAGCTCGGTCGCGGCAGAATCCACGCCATTGGCCCACCATGCAATGCCCGCCGTCCAGGTGGGCCATGACTGTGGCGAATCGGCCGTCAGTGACCATTCCGACGACGGGGATGGCGCCACGGGCGGGGTCGCCCATGGCGTCTCCTGCCAGTACTGCGGCGCATGCCACACGCTGGCGTTGTCGAGCGTTTTTGAAGCGCCTTCACCAGCTTCACGCGCTCTCAGCCTGCCCTCACTGAAAAGGTCTTTTGTCAGTGCTGAAGCAGCGCTCGGCTTAAAACCACCCATTTCCTGAACGCCAGGCCCGCAATGGGTCTGTACCTGCCTGCGGCAAGTCCCGCTGATGCGGCTCGCATCATACGTATGCTGGCCCTACCTTCGCGATTGATGCAATCGTCCGATCCATGTAATTGAGGAGAGTTTAATGAGAGTACCTTTTCTTTCAGCCCCGACCGCTAGGCTTGCTGCGCTGGCGATAACCCTATCACCCCTTTTTTCAACAGGGTTCGTAGTGGCCCACGCCCAGAGCCAGGCTTCGCCATCGCAAAGTGGGGTGCCGCCCGCCGTGGCAAGCCAGCTTACCCCTCCCCTTGTTTTTCGCTCAGCTTTTGAAGGCTATCAGCCCTACATCGAGCAAAAAATGGCGTCCTGGAAAGAGGCTAACGATACCGTTGGGAAGATTGGCGGATTTCGTGAATATGCCCGAGAGGCCAGCCAACCCGAAAATGCGGCGCCGCCCGGCGAAGCGGCCGTCCCAACCGACCCTAAAGCCGTCAACTCGAAACCGTAAAAGAGATTTTCCATGAATAAAATTTTTAGATTGGGTGCGACGTCAGCGGCAATTGTGTTGCTGGCAGGATGCGCGTCGGTCAACTTTGACCAGGCCGTCAATGACGTCAATAACGCCAGCAAGGACTTCACGGGTGGCAAGCTTGAGCTTAGCCGCACCGACGAGCAGTTGCAGGCGCGAACCAAGCTGAGCAGTGAACTTCTCGCGCAGCCCCTAAGCATGGACGGCGCGGTGCAGTTGGCGCTGACCAATAGCCCTGCCGTACAAACCCTCCTCGCTCAAAGTTGGGCCGATATGGCGATAGCCAATCAAAACGGGCGCATTGCCAATCCGTTTTTCACTTTTGATCGATTTACATTCAGCGGTGGTCTTGAAATTGATCGATTTCTGTCGTTTGGCTTGCTTCAATTGCTGACACTGCCACAACGTCAACTGATTTCGCGCGGACAGGTAGTACAGGCCAGAGTTCAACTTAGCAGCAATGTAGTGGATCAGGTCACTCAAGTGAGACAGGCTTGGGTGCGAGCCGTAAGTGCCAAGCAGTCACTGCAGTACGCCGAGCAGGTAAATCGAAGCGCGCAGGCTAGCTCCGAGTTATCCCGGCGCATGCAACAGATCGGAAATTTCAGCAAACTGCAGCGAGCCCGCCAGCAGGTTTTCTATGCCGATTCGGTTGCTCGATTGGCGTCTAGCCAGCATGCGGTCACAGCGACTCGCGAAGAACTTATCCGGCTATTGGGTTTAACCAATGCGCAGTCCGAGCAACTTAAGCTACCCGAACGGCTGCCTGATTTACCCAAAGAGGCGAGGCAAGCCAGCGCCGTAAGTGCCACGGCAACCGAACAGCGTCTGGATGTGCAAATTGCCCGTAACCAACTGGACATTGCTGGCAGACAGCAAGGGCTGAACCTGATTACCAGCCTTGTTGATGTTGATCTGGGTATACGTCGAGACACAGTATTTGACAACGCCGCAGGCACCATTGATCGGCGCAAGGGGTACGGGCTTGGTATTAGTCTTCCCATTTTTGACTGGGGGTCGGCCAAACGCGCTACGATGAGCGCGCAGTCTCTGGCTGCTGCGAATCAATATGAAAGCACAGTTCGCGGGGCGGCGTCGCAACTTAGAGAAAGTTATTCAGCCTACCGCGCTGCTTTCGATGTAGCACAGCACTACCGCGACGAAATCGTCCCGCTCCGCAAAACCATGGCGGATGAAAATATGCTGCTTTACAACGGCATGTTCATAAGCGTGTTCGAGCTTTTGGCTGACATGCGCGACCAGATATCTAGCGTGACCGCAGCCATCAATGCCAACCAGCAATTCTGGCTGGCCGACACTGCTCTGGCTGCATCCATGATCGGCAAACCCACCTCAGCGACGATAGTAGGTGGCAACGGATTAGCCGCTCAGTAGCCCACTTTTATTATTGGAAAAGGATCAATCATGAACAACCGAAGAAACTTCCTGACCGGAGCCGGCGCGCTGACTACCGCAGTGGCCGCCGCGGCGGTGAGCCGCGTGGCGATGGCCGCATTGCCCGAGCCAGTGCTGCAAACCAAACCGGACACCATGGCGCCGCTGGTGCCCAATACAGGCCGCCCGTACAACCCCGTGGTCACGCTCAACGGCTGGACCCTGCCCTGGCGCATGAATGCTGGCGTCAAAGAGTTCCACCTGGTGGCCGAGCCCGTGGTGCGCGAGATGTCGCCGGGGTTCAAAGCCCATTTGTGGGGCTACAACGGCCAGTCGCCCGGCCCCACGATTGAAGTGGTGGAAGGCGACCGCGTACGTATTTTTGTGACCAACAAGCTGCCCGAACACACCAGCATCCACTGGCATGGACAACGGCTGCCCAACGGTATGGACGGCGTGGCCGGCCTGAACCAGCCAGCCATTCCGGCAGGCAAGACCTTTGTGTATGAATTTGTGGCGCGCCGGCCGGGCACCTTCATGTACCACCCGCATGCCGACGAGATGACCCAGATGGCGATGGGCATGATGGGATTCTGGATCACGCACCCGAAAGCCAAGCACCCGTTGATCGACGAGGTGGACCGCGATTTCGTTTTTCTGCTCAATGCCTACGACATTGATCCTGGCGCCTACACGCCCAAGATCATGACCATGTTGAACTTCAACCTCTGGAGCTGGAACAGCCGGATTTTTCCCGGCATTGATCCGCTGGTGGTTCGCAAGAATGACAAAGTGCGCATTCGTATAGGCAACCTCACAATGACCAATCACCCTATTCATCTGCACGGACATGAGTTTCTGGTAACGGGTACCGACGGTGGACCGACACCCAAATCAGCGCGGCAGTATGAAGTCACGCAGGACGTAGCGATAGGCCAGATGCGCCAGATTGAATTTCTGGCGGACGAAGAAGGCGACTGGGCCTTTCATTGCCACAAGAGCCACCACACCATGAACGCGATGGGCCACGACGTGCCGACCATGATCGGCATTGATCATCGCAAGGTGGTCAAGGACATCACCGGCATCATCCCCGACTACATGGTGATGGGCGAACGCGGGATGGCCGACATGACCGAGATGGATATGCCGCTGCCCGACAACACTGAACGCATGATGACCGGCGCCGGTCCGTTCGGCTCGGTCGAGATGGGCGGCATGTTCAGTATGGTCAAGGTACGCAAGGACCAGAAGCCGGGCGACTACAAGGACCCGGGCTGGTACAAGCACCCCGCCGGCACGGTGGCTTACGAATGGACCGGCGCCATGCCAAACCCGGCCCGCTTTGCTGCGGAGGGCGGACGAACCATGAAGGCCGAGAACATGCCTGCGAAGGAAGTCGAGGTTCAGGTGCGCAAGCCTTCCATGAACAACATGAAGCATTAACAATGGTCGTGCACTATCGGCAAGGATATTCTCATGGAAACCTCAGACGCTATTAAAGTTATAGCTGCCTCCGCAGATAAGTACTGGGCTGCAGCCTCTTTTTATCAAAATTTATGGCGTGGGCGCGTAGCTGGCAGTGCGCGATCAGCCCCGTCCGGACGGCCTGTTTGTTGCAACAGACCGTAAGCTGTTTTCCGCCTCGGCGCAGGGCCTCGGGTCCTGCGGCCTCATTTCCAGTCATCAACCCTTGAAAGGCATTTCATGAGAAAAAGTACCATCCTGATTGCGGTTCCTGGCCTTCTGGCCGCCATGACAGCCCTTGCCGCAGGCAGCCACCACGGGGGCCATGACGAGGTCGCCATCGGCGAGCCTGGCGTCAGTTCCAAAGTGACACGCACCATTCATATCGACATGAAGGACGACATGCGCTTCCATTCGTCGAAATTCAACGTCAAGCAAGGTGAAACCATTCGCTTCGTGGCCAGGAATTCGGGGCAGGTCAAGCACGAGATGGTGCTGGGCACGCCCGACGAATTGAAGGAACACGCCGAAGCCATGAAGAAAAACCCGGAGATGGAGCACGCTGATGCCAACATGATCACGGTGGCCCCGGGCAAGAGCGGCGAGATCATCTGGCAATTTACTTCTGCCGGCAAAGTCGATTTTGCCTGTCTGCAGCCGGGGCACTTTGACGCCGGCATGAAAGGATTGGTCAATGTCTCGAAAAAATAATGTGGCATCACGCCGCACCGTGTTGAAACTGCCGCTGGCCCTGCTGGGGGCGGCCGTATTGAGTCACCCCCTGTCGGTGCTGGCTCAGTCTGGCGTTGAGCAGATCACAGTCTGGAAAACGCCAGATTGCGGATGCTGCAAAGAGTGGGTTGCGCATCTGCGTGCCAATGGTTTCGAAGTCATCACCCATGATGTTCAGGACACCGCACCGGTGCGCCAACGGCTCGGGCTTCCCGCCAGGTTCGGCTCCTGCCATACGGCCCAGACGGGCGCTTACGTGCTTGAAGGCCACGTGCCCGCGCAGGAAGTCAAGCGGATGCTCCGTGAAAAGCCCAAGGCGCTTGGCCTTGCCGTGCCAGGCATGCCGATGGGCTCGCCGGGCATGGAGATGAGCGGCCTCATGGCCGGCGCCCGCGACGCCTTCGATGTGTTGCTGGTGTCGGCGGACGGTAACGCGCGCATCTACCAGTCCTACCCTTCCCGTTCTCCCGTGAAACCTTCCAAAACTGTCTGAAACCATAACTCCCGAAAGAAAGCATCATGAAAAACTTCAAATCCCTGGTGACCCTGTCCGTCTTGCTCGCCGGCTCTGCGGCCGCGTTTGCCGCCTCACACGCCGGCGCACCGATGACCATGCCCATGCCCGACACCAAGAAGGAAATGCCGGCCGCCGGCGGCGCCTCGGGTGGGGCGACCGCCATGACCGAAGGGGAAATTCGCAAAGTGGACATGGACAACAAGAAGCTCACCATCAAGCACGGCGACATCAAAAACCTTGACATGCCTGGCATGACCATGGTGTTTCAGGTGAAGGACCCAGCCATGCTCGACAAGGTCAAGGCCGGTGACAAGGTGCGTTTCAAGGCCGAGAAGTCTGGCGGCGCCATTGTGGTGACAGACATTCAGCCGGCCAAATAAGGACCGGCACGCGAAGCACTTTGCCCCTGGCGAAAGCTTCCCGCCCGGGTGGCTTTCCCTGCGCGGGCGCTGCCTTCGGCAAGTACCCTTCCGGCGACATGATCATGGCTCCAGCCGGTTAGCCATTTTTTGCGAGAAATTCCCCTAACGTCCCGATGGCCTGAAGTCTGTGGATCGATGGGTCAGGTCGTAGCGGCCATGGCGCGGCAGGCTTTGGCGCAGGTGTGACAGGCTTTTGCACACGCCTGACAGTGCGCCATGTCGTGTCGGGCACATTCGTCTCCGCAAGCCTGGCAGATATCGGCGCAGAGGGCGCAGATAGCCTGGGCGTGATCGCTGCCACGCGCCATGAAGGCGGCGGCCAAAGCACAGATCTGCGCGCAGTCCATGTCGAGGGCGATGCACCTGGCCATCATCTTGACGTCGGGCTCCTTCAGGCAGGACGCGGCGCAGTGGTTGCAGGCTACCGCGCACGCATGGCAGGCTTCGATGCAATCGGTGTAGTTCTGGTGAGGCATATCGGGTCCTTGCTTCGCTGGGTTTGAAAGTAGCCGCTACCGCAGACCTTTGCCATGTCTGCAGGGCGGCGTGCGGGGTGCGGGGTGCATTCAGGGCACTGAAGCGATCCTGCTGCGCTGGCAGAATGTCTGGCGTGATACATTCGCCCGCCCGGGCGTAAGGCTGGGACTGGAACCCTGAAGCAGCAAGGACCGGGGCCACCACGTCATCAGGGGATCGCACCGTGTCAGGACTGCTTTCGATCATCGCCAGGCTGCTGGTCATCAGCGTGCCACTCAACTTTGGTTGGGAGCTTGCGCAAATGCCCCTTTATGAGGAGCAAGGCGACTGGCTGGCGTTTGCCGTGCATTGCATCATCCCCAGTCTTGGTGACGGTGTCATCGTGCTGATGATTTTCGGCGCTGGCTGGCTGGCGCTGCGCCGCATGGATTGGTTTGCAAGGCCGGGCCTGACCGGCTATGCACTGATGCTGTTGACGGGTTTTGTGATCGCGGTCATTGTCGAATGGGGTGCGGTGTATGGTCTTGACCGGTGGCGCTACGCTGCAAGCATGCCGATGCTGCCAGGCCTCGGCATCGGTCTTTCGCCCGTGCTGCAAATGCTGATCCTGCCGCCGGTCATCTTCAAGCTGGCGGCCTGGTGGCTCGGCAAACAAAGGAAGCGCGCGTGATACGGCGGCTGCAGACCCGGGACTTCGCGCGTGGCCTGCGCATCAGCAGGTACACCGCCGGAATCACGAACATCGACAGCAGCGGCGCCGTGATCATGCCGCCCACCATGGGCGCGGCGATGCGCTGCATGACTTCCGAGCCAGTTCCGGTGCCCCACATGATGGGAAACAGACCCGCCAGAATCACCGCCACAGTCATCGCCTTGGGCCGCACGCGCAACACGGCGCCTTCGCGAATCGCATCGAGCAGATCTTCAGCCGTCGTTTTGCCTTCTGCGACCCGGTCATCCCAGGCAGACCGGAGGTACAGCAGCATGATCACGCCAAACTCCGCCGAGACACCGGCCAACGCGATGAAACCGACAGCGCCGGCGACCGACAGGTTGTAGCCCAGAAGGTAGAGCAGCCAGATGCCTCCAACCAGCGCAAAAGGCAGCGTGACCATGATCAGAAGCGCTTCGTCAAAGCGCTTGAAGGTCAAATACAGCAGCACAAAGATAATCAGCAGCGTGAACGGCACCACCACTTTGAGCTTGGCGGTAGCCCGCTCCAGGAACTCGAACTGCCCCGACCACGAAATCGAATAACCCGGCGGCAGCTTGACCTTCGCGCCGACCGCCTTCTGCATGTCCTGCACGGCCGAGCGCAAATCGCGCCCCCGGATATCGACATACACCCAGCCGGAAAGGCGTGCGTTCTCGCTGCGCAGCATCGGTGGTCCGTCGGTGATGCGAAGGTCGGCCACATCAGACAACACCAGGCGCTGGCCGCGCTCCGTCACAAAAGGCAGGCTGCGCAGCTTTTCCAGCGAGTCGCGCAGTTCTCGGGGATAGCGCATGTTGATGGGAAAGCGCTGCAGGCCCTCGACCGTTTCGCCAATGTTTTCACCGCCCACCGCCGAACTGACGACCGATTGCACGTCGGCAATATTGAGGCCGAAACTCGCTGCCGCGTCGCGGCGGATGTTGATGTCGA
>NCGI01000126.1 GCA_002256925.1 Polaromonas sp. 28-63-22 | reverse complement strand
GATCATCGTCGTGGTCACAATGGACTTCATGGCTCAAGTGCAGAACTACCTGATGTCCCAGCAGTATGAGTCGCTGCTCAAAAAGGCGAATTTCAAAACATCGCCAGGTAATTGACAGTTGCAGAAAATAGAAGGATTCAGGGCGATTTATCGCGGAATCCGTCGCGGTGTGACGCTGGATTTTGAACGGTGTAGCACTCGTCAATGTATTGTGTGCCAGATCGGCATAGCGTAAAAGTTTAGGAGAAAGCAATGAGAGTTTCAGCATCGGTTAAGAAAATTTGCCGCAACTGCAAAATCATCCGTCGTAAAGGCGTTGTACGCGTCATTTGCACGGACCCGCGTCATAAGCAGCGTCAAGGCTGATTTTCAAGAGATTTAGAGGACGAACATGGCCCGTATAGCTGGTATTAATATTCCGCCGCAGCAGCACGCCGAGATCGGTTTGACTGCCATTTTTGGTATTGGTCGCACGCGTGCCCGCAAAATATGCGAAGCCTGCGATATTGCCTATGCCAAAAAGGTCAAAGATCTGACCGATGGCGATCTGGAAAAAATTCGTGACCAGATCGCGCTATTCACCATTGAGGGTGATCTGCGTCGTGAAACCACGATGAACATCAAGCGCTTGATGGATATCGGGTGCTACCGTGGTTTTCGTCATCGCCGTGGCCTGCCAATGCGTGGTCAGCGTACCCGCACCAACGCCCGCACCCGCAAGGGCCCACGTAAAGCAGCGGCTGCTTTGAAGAAATAATCGAGAGGTCTAAATGGCAAAAGCTCCAAACAACAGCGCTGCGCAGCGCGTTCGCAAGAAAGTACGCAAGAATGTGGCGGACGGTATTGCGCACGTTCACGCATCTTTCAATAACACCATCATCACGATTACCGATCGTCAGGGCAATGCGTTGTCCTGGGCCTCCTCGGGCGGGCAAGGTTTCAAAGGCTCACGCAAGTCAACGCCTTTTGCCGCGCAGGTTGCGTCTGAAGTGGCCGGACGTGCAGCCATTGAACAGGGCATCAAGAACCTGGATGTTGAGATCAAGGGTCCGGGCCCCGGTCGCGAGTCATCCGTTCGTGCGTTGGGAGCGCTTGGTATCCGGATCAACTCCATCGCTGATGTGACGCCGGTACCTCACAATGGCTGCCGACCCCAGAAACGTCGGCGAATTTAATCCCGCGGGCGAGCCTCACCTGTTGTTGTGCATCAGGTTGGCGCGCTGGCGTTTTACCCCAAGCCCACCGCCGTTAGGTTTTTACCGAAGGCTCCTGTATCGAACGGTGCAGCAGATGAACAAAGGACAAACAAGTGGCACGTTATCTAGGCCCAAAGGCCAAACTTTCCCGTCGTGAAGGTACAGACCTGTTCCTCAAGAGCGCTCGCCGCGCTATTGGAGACAAGGCCAAGTTCGATTCGAAACCTGGACAACACGGACGGACATCCGGGACTCGCACTTCGGATTTTGGTCTGCAATTGCGTGAAAAGCAAAAAGTCAAACGGATGTACGGCGTGCTTGAAAAGCAGTTTCGACGGTATTTTGAAGAAGCTGATCGCCGCAAGGGTAATACCGGTGCAAACCTGCTATTCATTCTTGAGTGTCGTCTTGACAACGTGGTTTACAGGATGGGGTTTGGCTCAACGCGCGCCGAAGCTCGTCAACTGGTGTCCCACAAAGCCATCACGGTCAATGGCAGTTCCGTGAATATTTCGTCGTACATGGTCAAAGCTGGCGATGTCGTGGCCGTGCGTGAGAAGTCGAAAAAGCAGACACGTGTGGTAGAGGCGCTTCAGCTGGCCGCTCAGGTGGGCATGCCCGCATGGGTTGATGTCAATGCGGACAAGGGCGAAGGCGTGTTCAAGAAGGTGCCCGACCGTGATGAGTTTGCTGCTGACGTCAACGAATCGTTGATCGTCGAGCTTTACTCGCGTTAATTTTCGTTCCTGCGATACGGGGCACCGTGTCGCCAGGGTGTGCTTCGCCGGCCTTATCGGTGTAACGAGCCGAGGGTATTGAGAGGAAGACTGAATGCAGACAAATTTGTTAAAACCAAAAACTATTAACGTTGAGCAGTTGGGTATCAACCGTGCCAAGGTGACTCTTGAACCTTTTGAGCGTGGCTATGGTCATACGCTTGGCAACGCCTTGCGCCGAGTTTTGCTTTCCTCGATGGTGGGACACGCCGCGACGGAAGTCACGATTGCAGGTGTTCTTCACGAGTACTCTTCGATTGATGGCGTGCAGGAAGACGTCGTCAACATTTTGTTGAACCTCAAGGGGGTGGTGTTCAAGCTTCACAACCGTGATGAGGTGACTTTGAGTCTGCGCAAGGACGGCGAAGGCCCCGTCACTGCGGCCGATATTCAGACGCCCCATGACGTTGAGATCATCAATCCGGAGCATGTCATCGTCAACCTGTCGCACGGCGGGAAAATCGATATGCAGATCAAGGTTGAAAATGGCCGGGGCTACGTGCCGGGTAACCTTCGCCGTTACGGCGACGAGTCTCCCAAGTCGATCGGCCGTATTGTGCTCGACGCCTCCTTTTCACCTGTCAAACGGGTCAGCTACATTGTCGAGAGCGCCCGCGTGGAGCAACGCACCGACCTTGACAAGCTGGTTCTCGAAATTGAAACCAACGGTGCCGTCACTGCAGAAGACGCCGTACGGGCCTCGGCCAAAATTTTGGTCGAGCAGCTGGCGGTGTTTGCTCAGCTTGAGGGCAATGAACTGGCAGCGTTTGATGCGCCTGTCCAGCGTAGCTCGCAGCAGTTTGATCCTATTTTGCTGCGACCCGTCGACGAGCTTGAGCTCACGGTGCGTTCGGCCAACTGTCTGAAGGCAGAGAACATTTACTACATTGGTGATTTGATCCAGCGTACGGAAAATGAGCTGCTGAAGACGCCGAATCTGGGACGCAAATCCCTCAACGAGATCAAGGAAGTTCTCGCGTCGCGCGGTCTGACACTGGGCATGCGGCTTGAAAGCTGGCCGCCGGCTGGTCTGGACAAGCGTTAATTGAATCGAAAAACATCTCATCTTGAATGAGATAGTGCACAGGCAGTACCTGATACGGCTGGCTGGATATTAAAGAAAGGAAGCACTATGCGACACGGACACGGGCTACGTAAACTTAACCGCACGAGCGAGCACCGTCTTGCGATGCTGCGCAACATGATGAACTCATTGCTGCAGCACGAGGCCATCAAGACCACGCTTCCCAAGGCCAAGGAATTGCGGCGCGTGGTTGAACCCATGATCACTTTGGCCAAAGAGCCAACGCTTGCCAACAAGCGCCTGGCGTTTGACCGTTTGCGCGACCGCGATATGGTCGTCAAACTGTTTGCTGAACTCGGGCCGCGTTACAAGGCGCGTCCCGGTGGCTACACACGTATTCTCAAAATGGGTTTCCGGGTAGGCGACAACGCACCGATGGCTCTTGTTGAGCTGGTTGACCGGCCAGAGGTGGAAGAAGATTCGGCTTTGGCCAGCGCCAAGGCTTAATAGGTTATAATAAATACATATCGCGCGGTGGAGCAGCCTGGTAGCTCGTTGGGCTCATAACCCAAAGGTCGTAAGTTCAAATCTTGCCCGCGCAACCAACATCCATGCCGTCTAGGCTGGTAGCAAACGCCCACTTCATGTGGGCGTTTCGCTTTATGGTCCATTCTTGAATTGGTCACGCTACAGCTGCCATCGTGAAGTGGAAGGTGGCGATGGATGGTTGTTCAAGGGTCGCCAGATTGTCAGTGGTTCCTCGCGATGCAAAAAAACCGCATCGACAAGTGACTGAATTTTTCAGAGCACTGTCAGCCGCCCTTCCGTAACCTGAACAAAAGTTTTGTAAAGTGAGTTGCCGACCGGTTCGTCTCGCGCAAATTGCGACTCAGCGAAATTCGTACATCAGAATGGGCGTATATTCTTATCTTTTGAACTGAAAAGGTGGCCCTTCAGGGCTAAGGCAACACATGGGCAAGCTTGACAACGGGTCGACGTCTCCGGCGTCCCCAGAATCCGATCAGGTGTTTGAGTCAGCTGCGGAGGTGTTTCGCGTCATGTCCGCGCCAATGCGGCTGAAAATCATCAGTAGCTTGTGCAATGGCGAGAAGAACGTCAGCCAGCTGCTCGAAGAGATTGCCACCACCCAGCCCAACATGTCCCAGCACCTCAACACGCTCTACCAGAACGGCGTTATCGGCAAGCGCCGCGAGGGGGTGCAGATCTTCTACCGCATCATCAATGACAGGGTGGTGACCTTGTGTCGTGCGGTATGTACGCAGATAGCGATCGAGCAGGAATACGAGACCACCCGCTGAATCAGGCTCTCACGGCTTGATGTAGACGTATCCTTCCCTGGCCTGCAGCCTGGCCACTTCCGCCACACCCGATGGCACGACCTTCGCCTCCAGAAGCAGCGCATCCGGCGCGAGGTGGCGCGTCGTCAGGGTGTTGTGGCAAACCCTGAATTCGACGCCACGGTCTGCCAGCGTGCTCACTGCAGCGCTGAATTCACGGCCTTTGCTGTCTTTGGCACCCTGAAGCAGGAAGTCAATCCCCGGTCCATTGGCGACGACGACGATCCGCACTGTCGGGTCCGCATCCAGATGATTCTTGATATTGTTCAGCGCGGCGGTAGCATCCTCCACGCCCGCAGTGATGTGGTACACCGCCTTCACGTCCTGAGCGCTTGCCACGTTCATACCAAGGGCCAGCAAGAAAATAAGGAGCGCTTTGTACACGGTGGTGCCCGGAGTTAAGTATGAAGAGTCGTCGGGCACGGCTGTGCCCCTTCATGACGGCTACATCAGCGTATCGGCCCAGATGTTTTGAGCCCAGCTCAGGGCATACGCGCCCTCAAGCTCATTAGGGGCCGTCGAAACGCCACCCGAGCCTGCGACCGTCTTATAGGTTTTCTCGGCAGCCATATATTGATGCACGGAGGCCACATGCACCACCAGCTTGTCGCTGACAAAGCTGTAGCACGTGTTTGTCAGAACGGGCTGTGGATCGATCGCGAATCCAGACAACTGCGCCACCACCGCAGCGGCTACGACCTTGCCCTGCGCGTTTGCCATGTGCCCTGACTTGGGCATGAGCGGCGCCACCTGAATCGCATCGCCGATCACGTGCACGTCCCTGGCGGCCGTTGACTCGAAAGTCTGGTAATTCACATGGCACCAACGGGCATTGGCGTTGGCCAGGCCGGACTTCACGGCGATGGCACCGGCCCGCATGCCCGGCAATACATTCAGCACATCAGCCTTGACGTCGCTGTGGACGTCGAACCTGACGGTGCGTGTTCTGGCGTCCACGCCTGTGGCTTTGTGCTGCGGCCGGTACTCAAGCATGCCGGCGTAGTTGTCAGCCCAGTATTTTTTGAACAGCGGACCCTTGGAGATGACGTCCTGATTGGCATCCAGAATCAGAACCTTGGATCTCGGCTTTGCTTTCTTGAAGTAGCTGGCCACCTGGCTGGCTCGTTCGTAGGGGCCGGGCGGGCACCGGTAAGGTGCTTCCGGAATCGTGATGGCATAGACGCCGCCATCGGGCATGGCCTCGAGTTGCTTGCGCAACGCCACCGTCTCGGGCCCTGCTTTCCACGCCTGAAGAATGTGCCCCGACGTGTTGGCCGCCTCAGAGCCTTCGACCGTGTCCCACATCATGTCAATGCCGGGGGACAAAACCAGTTTGTTGTAACCTATCGAGGGGCCGCTGGCCAGCGTCACGGTCTTGTTGCCGATATCGATGGAGACCACCCGGTCCCTGACCACCTTCACGCCGTGCCGGGCGCCCAGCTTGTCGTAAGACGAGGTGATGTCGCTGATCAACTTCGTGCCGCCAATGACGAGGTTCGACATGGGGCAGGAAACAAACGCAGCATTCGGTTCGATCAACAGCACGTCAATCGTGTAGTCCGACAGCATGCGCACGTACTTGGCGGCAGTGGCACCCCCATACCCGCCGCCCACCACCACCACCTTCGCCTTTGAAGGAAGGCCTCCCGAGGTGCTGGCGCACCCGGTAAAACTGCCGACCGCCCCCAGCGCGAGGCTGGCCTGAACGAAATGACGTCTTTTCATGCGAGCTTCCCCTGATCAGCGCTTGACGGCTGCGAAATAGGTGGCGATGCGGTCAATCTGATCGTCCGTGTAGCCCTTGCTGAGCTGGTGCATGACCGTGGCCGGGCGCGTCCCCTCCTTGAAGGCCTTCATCTGCGCGGTGAGCGTCGCTTTCGGCATACCCGCCAGAGCCGCCACTGCCGAGCCCTCGACCGGGCGCCCATCCGTTCCGTGGCAGCTGGCGCAACTTGCCGCCAGCGAGCGAATCTGTAGCTGGGCGCCGGCATCCTGCGCATGCACCCCCCAGCTGGCGAGACAAGCCAACGTTAGCCAGCCCATTTTTCTAGTGCGCGCCATCTATTTGTCTCCCTCAAGATATATTTGTCGATAAGAATATATCCTCGGACATGGGGATCGTTCCCGGGGTTTACGTGAGGCCCTTCGGTACGGCGGAAGGCCCGGCTGAAGAAATCCTGGTGGCGTTGAAGGGGTCAAGGGCATGCCGGGCTTGCATGGGCCGGCGCCTATTCCCAAAGTTTTCTTTTACTTCCATAATGGCTTATATTGATGGCGTGCCAGGATTCGTTCTCCGCCAACGTCTGACCGGCTGCTTTCGGCCTACTTCCAAAGGACCCCTGATGCGTGCGCTGCCGAGCCTTTTTTCTTTCCGGCTTTCCTGTCTCTGGTCGCG
>NCGI01000125.1 GCA_002256925.1 Polaromonas sp. 28-63-22 | reverse complement strand
CCGTTTGTGAACGAGGACATGGAGCAGGTGCTGCAAGCCGCGTGGCAAGCCGGCGCGCGGTCGGCGTTTTACACCGTGGTTCGCCTGCCGTGGGAAGTCGCGCCCCTGTTCCGGCAATGGCTCGAACTGCATTATCCGCAGCGCGCCGCGCGCATCATGGCGCGCATTCATGACATGCGCGGCGGAAAGGACTACGACAGCGACTTTGCGACGCGCATGAAAGGCAGTGGCTTGTGGGCTGAACTGGTTCGCCAGCGCTTTGAGAAAACCTGCGCCCGTCTGGGGTTCAACCGGCAGCGCATCGAACTGGACCTGAACCAGTTCAAGCCGCCACCTGCAAGCGGGCAGGGCAGTCTTTTTTAGGGCAGAAGCGTGTTCAGGCCGCCAGCTGCGTGGCGTGATGCTGCAGGTGATCCGCCATGAACGTGCTGATGAAGTAGTAACCGTGGTCGTAGCCTTCGTGCCGGCGCAGCGTCAGCGGCTGACCGATCTTCTGGCAAGCCGCCTCAAGCAAGTGCGGGTGCAATTGCTCGGCCAGAAACTTGTCAGACAGACCCTGGTCGAGAAGGATGCCGCCGGGGTAGGGCGCGGCGTGCAGGGCGCTCATCAACGCAGTGGCATCGTGCCCGGTCCAGGCCGACTCGTCGCTGCCAAGGTAGGCCGTGAAAGCCTTGCGTCCCCACGGACAGCGGATGGGTGCGCAGATGGGCGCCAGGGCAGACACTGACTTGAATACTTCACGATGCCGCAGCGCCAGCGTCAACGCCCCGTGGCCGCCCATCGAATGGCCGAAGATGCCGATGCGCGACGCATCAAGAGGCATTGCACTGGCGACCAGCGGCAGCAGTTCGCCGGTGATGTAGGTTTCCATGCGGTAGTGCGCAGACCACGGCGGCTGGGTGGCGTCCAGGTAAAACCCGGCTCCCACGCCCAGATCCCAGCTGTCGTCTTCGCCCGGAATGTTCGCGCCGCGCGGACTCGTGTCAGGCGCGATCAGGGCCAGGCCGAGTTCGGCGGCCACGCGCTGCGCGCCGGCTTTGGTCATGAAAGTTTCCTCGTTGCAGGTCAGTCCGGCCAGGTACACCACGGCGGGTACGGGACCGTGCTGTGCCTGGGGCGGCAGGAACACCGAAAACCGCATGGGCAGGCCAATCACGCTCGAAGCGTGTTCATGAAAACTCTGCACGCCACCGAAGCAGCGATGTTCAGACAGGCGTTTGGATTTTTCGGTCATACGTGTTGGGGGTTGGGCCGACTTGTCAGGGGGCGAAAGCGACCAGTTCAAGAATGGCATCGGCGAACACCTGCGGCACCTCCTGCGGCATGTTGTGGCCGACGCCGGGCACCACACGGTGCGCACGCGGGCCGGTGAACTGGCGCGCGTGCTGCGCTGCCGACGCAGGCGGGCGCACACCGTCGTCGGCACCGTCGAAGGTGATGCTCGGCGACTGGATGGCGGGCTGCGCTGCCAGCCGGCGGTCGATGTCTGCCAGTGCCGGGTCGCCTGCGACCAGACCGAAGCGGTGCCGGTAGGATTGAATCACGACGTCAACAAAGTCCGGGTTGTCGAACGCTGCCGCGCTGCGTTCGAAGGCGGCTGCGTCGAAGGCCCAGGTGGGCGACCAGAGTTTCCACAGCAGGTGGCACAGGGCGCGCCGGTCAGCCTGAAGACCGGCGCGACCGCGTTCGCTGTGAAAGTAGTACTGGTACCAGAGGCTCCGTTCGTTTTCCGGCGTGTCGGGCACCATCGCCCGGGCGATGTTCTGGATGTTGTAGCTGTTCAGCGAGACCAGGCCCGCGCAGCGTTCGGGCCAAAGCGCCGCAACCACGCAGGCGGCGCGACCCCCCCAGTCATAGCCGGCCAGCACAGCGCGGGGTATCTCCAGCGCGTCAAGCAGGGCCAGCAGGTCGGCACCCAACGCTGCCTGCTCGCCCGAACGCGGTGTGTCGTCGCTCAAGAACCGTGTCGCGCCAAAGCCGCGCAGGTAGGGCACGATGACGCGGCACCCCTTGGCTGCCAGCAGGGGCGCGACTTCGGCATAGGCATGAACGTCGTAGGGGAAGCCGTGCATCAGCAGCACCGGCGGCCCGGTGGCCGGGCCAGTCTCGACATAGGCCACCTCGAGTACGCCAGCCTCGATGCGGCGAAGCGGTGTCATGGATTGCATCGGCTGCCCCTGGTCCGGATCAGTACAGCACCACACCGCGAATCGACTCGCCGCGTTTCATCAGGTCAAAGCCCTTGTTGATGTCTTCGAGCGGCATGGTGTGCGTGATCAGGTCGTCGATATTGATCTTGCCTTCCATGTACCAGTCCACGATTTTGGGCACGTCGGTGCGGCCGCGCGCGCCGCCGAAGGCCGAACCTTCCCATTTGCGGCCCGTCACCAGCTGGAACGGCCGCGTGCTGATTTCTGCGCCCGCTTCGGCCACGCCGATGATGATGCTGCGGCCCCAGCCCTTGTGTGTGCATTCGAGCGCCTGGCGCATGACCTTGGTGTTGCCGATGCATTCAAAGCTGTAGTCGGCGCCGCCATCGGTGAGTTGCACGATGGCATCGACCACGTTCTCGGTATTTTTCGGGTTGATGAAATGCGTCATGCCGAATTTGCGCGCCATCGCTTCGCGCTCGGGATTCAGATCGACGCCGATGATCTTGTCCGCGCCCACCATTTTGGCGCCCTGGATCACGTTCAGGCCAATGCCGCCCAGCCCGAACACCACCACATTCGCACCGGCTTCCACCTTGGCCGTGAACAGCACCGCACCAATGCCGGTGGTGACGCCGCAGCCGATGTAGCAGACCTTGTCAAACGGCGCATCCTTGCGGATCTTGGCCAGCGAAATTTCGGGCGCCACGGTGTAGTTGCTGAACGTGGAGGTGCCCATGTAATGAAAGATCGGCTTGCCATCGAGACTGAAACGGCTGGTGGCGTCAGGCATCAGGCCCTTGCCCTGCGTGCCGCGAATCAGCTGGCACAGGTTGGTTTTGCGGCTCAGGCAAAACTTGCACTGGCGGCATTCCGGCGTGTAGAGCGGAATGACATGATCACCTTTCTGCAGGGAGGTCACGCCGGGCCCGACATCGACCACGATGCCCGCGCCTTCATGGCCCAGGATGGCCGGGAAGATGCCTTCCGGGTCGGCGCCCGAGAGCGTGTAGTAATCGGTGTGGCAAATGCCGGTGGCCTTGATCTCGACCAGCACTTCGCCGAACTTCGGCCCTTCCAGGTCAACGGTTTCAATGGTAAGGGGGGCGCCCGCTTTCCAGGCGATTGCGGCTTTTGTTTTCATGGCGTGAGGTCTGTGTTGGGAAGTCAATCAACAGGCACTATAAGCCAACGCGGCGTTTCAGGTGACGCAGGGCCTTGCCTTGCATTCTTGGATGACTAAAAGTGCCGAAAGCCCAGGTTTTGTCTGCGCAACATGCTATTCAATCCATAGCGTTTTGACCGATCCGCCGTCAACTTCGACATCTTGAAATCGTGGCGTTGTCGGGATGGCCTGCTGCGCTTTCAGGCGGTTGCCACCGCGCCGTCCCTGATCAGTTTTTTGTACAAGGAGAACATGCGGTTTTCCCATTTCACAGCCTTGCCTTCCTTGAGTACGCGTGCATAGTGCCTCAGGGAAGCCCCTTGCATCCAGGGCTTGCGAGGTCCGACGAAGTGCACGATCTTGACCAGCGGCCCACAGGCGCGCGGTTGATCAGGCAGTCGGTAGCCGTACTTTTCGATATGCAGGTCGAGGTAGCACGCGAACATGTTGTAGCCCTGATCGAGTTCCAGATCCGTCGAGGTGGTCCATCCGGGGTAATAGGCATTGAGCAAGTCCTGATCGCCCAGGCCCGACTGGTCCACCAGGCCAGCAACATCGGTAATCGCCTGGGGAAGCTTCGAAAAAATCCTGTCAGACAAACCATGCGCCGGCTCGATCACCATCAGCCCGGCGTTGAGCCGAACCCAGTGTGGGTGCACCAGCCGCCCGGCAGCGACTGCCGACATATGCGGCTTGTCAAACAACTCATCCATATTCGCAAGGACGATCATGTCGCTATCGACATAGACAAGTTTGCTGAACTCGTGCAACCCAAACAGATGGACCTTGTCAAAGGTGTGGCCCCAGTGTCCATTGCCTTCAATCATTTCCCGGGGATCGCCGTACTTTCGGGAATTCTCCGGACCGTTATTCCAGCTCTTTGCAGTACCTGATCGATCTGTGGCGAAAGATGGGCCGAGACCGCCGCGACGAAAGGATGAGGCGTTCCGGATCTTCGAAGGGATTCATGGAGGGCGAGCACACCCGGTAGATAGCTCTCAGTGCTCAGCAGCGTTACATAGGCCCGCATGGTTCGCGCTTCCCCAAAGGTGTGATTCTGGAATCGGTCTGGCCGCTGCAACGCAACATTCGCCACCGCTCTCCCACGCAGGCTAGGACGCCTCGCAGGTTCATTGTGTAGGGCAACCGCCCGCATTGCAGTCGCCGTATGTGAAGGGGTAGTTGGCAGCTGCCTAAAGCAGACTACAAAAGGATGAATTGGACTCAAAAAAAATACCGGGACGAACCCGGTATTTCAATACGTGGCCGACCTAGCGGCATGGGTTGCTCACCTCACATCACGCGCTGAAAAAGCTCTTCAGTTTGTCAGCCCAGCCTTCCTCGCTGGGCGAGTGCTTGGCGCCACCTTTTCTCAGCGACTCGTCCAGTTCCTTGAGAAGCTTGCGCTGATGTTCGGTGAGCTTGACCGGCGTCTCGACCGTGATGTGACAATAAAGGTCACCGGGATAACTGGCCCGCACGCCCTTGATACCCTTGCCCCGCAGGCGAAACTGCTTGGCAGCCTGCGTGCCCTCGGGAATGTCGATAGCGGCCTTGCCGGCCAGCGTCGGCACTTCAATTTCACCGCCAAGGGCGGCGGTTGTGAAGCTGATCGGCACCACACAATGCAGATCGTCACCGTCGCGCTCAAAGATGTCGTGTTTCTTCAGGCGGATCTCGATGTAGAGGTCACCGGGCGGGCCGCCGTTGGTGCCGGGCTCGCCATTGCCCGTGGACCGAATGCGCATGCCGTCGTCGATGCCAGCAGGGATCTTGACTTCCAGCGTCTTGTTGTTCTTGGTCTTGCCCACGCCGTGGCAACTGGTGCATGGCTCGGGAATGAGCTTGCCGGTGCCCTTGCACTGCGGGCAGGTTTGCTGCACGCTGAAAAACCCCTGGCGCATCTGCACCACGCCATGACCATGGCATGTGGTGCAACTGACCACCTTGGTGCCGGGCTTGGCGCCACTGCCGCGGCAGGTGCCGCAGTCGTCCCAGCTTGGCACGCGTATCTGCGCTTCCTTGCCGGCGGCCGCCTCTTCGAGCGTGATTTCCATGGCATAGCTCAGGTCACCGCCGCGATAAACCTGGCGCCCGCCACGTTGCGCGCCACCACGCTGCTGGCCCGTGAACACGTCACCGAAAATATCACCGAAGGCTTCTGCAAAGCCGCCAAAACCTTCGGCGCCCGCGCCACCGCCGCGCATGTTGGGGTCCACACCGGCGTGGCCGTACTGGTCGTAGGCCGCACGCTTGCTGCTGTCCGAGAGCATCTCGTAGGCCTCTTTGGCTTCCTTGAATTTCTCTTCGGAGGCCTTGCCCGAGTCGCCCTGGTTGCGGTCGGGATGGTGCTTCATCGCCAGTTTGCGGTAGGCCTTTTTGATGTCTTCATCGCTGGCATTTTTAGGAACGCCCAGCGTATCGTAATAGTCTTTTTTAGCCATGAAACTGCATACTCACTAATTGAAAATCCTGCGCGCGAAAACGCGAAAGCGGAACGCGGACTTGACTCCGTATTCCGCCTCGCTGCATGAAGGCATCGCCCCCATCAAGCGTCTCAGCCTTTTTTGACTTCTTTGACTTCGGCATCGACCACGTTGTCGTCGGCCGGTTTGGCCTGCGCCTGTTCGGCACCGGCCGCGCTAGCCGCGTCGCCGCCAGCCTGGGGAGCCTGCGAAGCCTGCATGTCGGCATACATTTTCTCGCCGAGCTTCTGGCTAGCTTCCATCAGGGCGGCGTTCTTCGACTCGATGGCGGCTTTGTCTTCGCCTTTGAGCGCTTCTTCCATGTCCTTGATGGAGGTTTCGATTTTTTCCTTCTCGCCACCGTCGAGCTTGTCACCGTACTCGATCAGCGACTTCCGCACGCTGTGCACCAGCGCTTCCGCATTGTTTTTGGCCTGGACGAACTCGACCTTTTCCTTGTCGGAAGCGGCGTTCAGTTCGGCATCCTTGACCATCTGCTGGATCTCAGCCTCGCTCAGGCCCGAGTTGGCCTTGATGGTGATCTTGTTTTCCTTGCCGGTGCCTTTGTCCTTGGCGCCGACATGCAAGATGCCGTTGGCGTCGATGTCGAAAGAAACCTCGATTTGCGGCGTGCCGCGCGATGCCGGCGGAATGCCTTCAAGGTTGAACTCGCCGAGCGCCTTGTTGCCTGAGGCGATCTCGCGCTCGCCCTGGAACACCTTGATCGTGACAGCCGGCTGATTGTCTTCCGCCGTCGAAAAAGTCTGTGCAAACTTGGTCGGGATGGTGGTGTTCTTCTTGATCATCTTGGTCATCACGCCGCCCATGGTTTCGATGCCGAGGGAAAGCGGTGTGACGTCCAGCAGCAGCACGTCGGTACGGTCGCCCGAAAGCACCTGGCCCTGGATGGCGGCGCCTACAGCCACGGCCTCGTCGGGGTTGACGTCCTTGCGCGGCTCCTTGCCGAAGAATTC
>NCGI01000124.1 GCA_002256925.1 Polaromonas sp. 28-63-22 | reverse complement strand
TTGATGGCGACAAACGGCCCGCCGGCGCGTGGCGAATGCTTGTGCAGCGCACGCGCCACCAGCTCTTTGCCCGAGCCCGATTCGCCGGTGATCATGACCGTGACCATGCTCTGGCTCAGACGGCCAATGGCACGAAAAACGTCCTGCATGGCCGGTGCTTGGCCCAGCATTTCGGGGGCGGCGGCCATGCGTTCTTCAGCCACTTCCTCGCGCTGGCTTTCTTCGACGGCGCGGCGAATCAGCTCGACCGCCTTGGGCAGGTCGAATGGTTTGGGCAGGTATTCAAACGCGCCGCCCTGGAAAGCGGAAACGGCGCTGTCGAGGTCGGAAAATGCCGTCATGATGATGACGGGCAGGCCCGGCAGCTTCTGCTTGACCTTTTCAAGCAGTTCCAGGCCGCTACCGCCCGGCATGCGGATGTCGCTCACCAGAATTTGCGGGCCATCGTCATCGGTGGCGCTTTCGAGCGCCAGCAAAACTTCCCTGGGATTGGTGAAACTGCGGGTGGGGAGGTCTTCCCGGAGCAGGGCCTTTTCCAGAACAAACCGGATGGACTGGTCATCATCCACGATCCAGATCGGTTTCATAGATTGCCGTCCCTTGGTGACTTTGCTTGTGACATTGTTGCCGTTCGTTTTTTTGCGAGGGCGGATTGAAAGAATCCGCCACTCAACTCAGAGTCAAACGAACTTCAAGGTAGCGGTATCAGCAGCTTGAAATCCGTACGGCCCGGCACACTGTCGCACTCAATCAAACCGTGGTGTTGCTGAACAAAAGTTTGTGCCAATGTCAGCCCCAGCCCCGAACCGCCTTCACGCCCTGAAACCAGCGGATAGAAGATCCTGTCTTTGATGGAGTCCGGCACACCCGGCCCATTGTCAACGACATGCAATTCCAGTGCCAACCGGTAGCGCTGCTTGCCAAATGTCACCTGGCGCGCGATTCGGGTCTTGAAAGTGATCTGCGCATCAGCGGCAGCCAGGCGTTCGGCAAGTGCCTGGCAAGCGTTGTGCGCGATGTTCAGCACCGCCTGGATCAGTTGCTCGCGGTCACCACGGAAATCGGGAATCGAGGTGTCGTAGTCGCGCACGACTTTCAGGCCCTTCGGGAATTCAGCGAGGATCAGCGAACGCACACGCTCGCACACCTCGTGGATGTTCACGTCGCCCACCAGGTGCGGGCGGCGATGCGGCGCCAGCAGCCGGTCCACCAGGGTTTGCAGGCGGTCGGCCTCATGGATGATGACCTGCGTGTACTCGGTCAGGTCCTTGCCGATCTCCATCTGCAGCAACTGGGCCGCGCCGCGAATGCCGCCCAGCGGGTTTTTGATTTCGTGGGCTAGGTTGCGGATCAGTTCCTTGTTTGCCTGAGCCTGATCCATCAGTCGTTCTTCGCGGTCCTGCCGGGCCTGCTGCTCGAGCGGCAGCAACTCGACAATCGCCTCGCCGGGCGTGTCGGTCTGCGCGACCACCACATGCACGGGCATGGGTTCATGGTTGACACGCTTGAGCCAGGCGTCATAGCGCAGCGCGGCAAACTCGTTGCTTCCCGCGCCCGCCAGTGCGTTGTGCAGGATGTGCGGCTCGGTGAAACAGTCGGGGAGCTGGGAGCCCTCGATGTTGCGGCGCGAAATGCCCAGCGCGTCTTCGAGCGCGGCATTGGCAAAGAGCACCACGCCGCTGGTGCGAACCACCGCCACCAGCGTGGCGAGCAGGTCAAACGACTGAAAGCGGGGAACTCCAGCACCCGACGCAGGCCTGGTGCCTGCAGGCTGCGGCGGCGACGTTCGGAGGGGCTGCGGCGCGGTCGCCGGGGCAGATCGGATTGGACGTGACTTCAAGGCCTTGGATGGGCCTGAACCGGGCATGTTGCTCAACGGCAGGCAAACACGCTAGTTGGAAGCAGACAGGCGGGACAGTTCGCGCTTGATGCCCGCGATATCGCTCTGGTTGCGCGCGATGTTGTCTTTCATCTCGGCGACGCGGTCGAGGTAACGCTGGTAATTGCGGCTTTCGATTCCCTGCTTTTCGGGCTCGCCGTTGTTGTACTCTTTTTGCTGCTCGACGAGCTTGGCCTCGGCCTTGCGCAGTTCGGACTCCAGAATGGCGCGCGAATCGCTGTCACGGGCCCGCTGCTCGGGCGCGCTGTCAGTGCGCGTTGCACCGCCTGATGGCGTCGTCGTGGCCGCGACACGCACCGCCGGCGCCCGGGCCGGCATCGCAGGCCCCTGCACCACCGTGACGTTGCCGCCCGTGATGGCTTTGCAGTTGCGCGTTTGCGCATCTTTGGCGTTGTTGATGTACTCGGGCGGCGCGCTGCCACCGCCGGCGCAGCGGTAAATCTGCTGGGCCCAGACGGCGTTGCCCGCGCCGGCCAGAAGCAGCGTGAAAGTGGACAACAGGACAGGGAATTTCATAGGAACAAAGGTGTTTGTAACGGTGACGCTGAGAGTGCCGCCGAAGGAGGCAGCGGAGTTCAAGTATGGGGCAAGGCCGTAAAAAGACAAGGGAGCAACCCTAAAGCCGGGCCGCCATAAAAAAAGGACGGCGCAAGCCGTCCTTTTTTAACCACAAAACGACAACCGGGCGTCGTATGTGGCTTGCCCGTCACTGATTACAGCGAGTAGTACATCTCGAATTCGATCGGGTGCGTGGCCTGGCGCAAGCGCGTGACCTCACCCATTTTCAGCTCGATGTAGGCGTCCAGCATGCTGTCTGTGAAGACGCCGCCCTTGGTCAGGAAACCGCGGCCCACGTCCAGCGCGTCGAGCGCCTGGTCGAGGCTGTGGCAGACGGTCGGGACTTTCGCATCTTCCTCGGGCGGCAGATGGTAAAGGTCTTTCGTGGCGGCTTCGCCGGGATGGATCTTGTTTTCCACGCCGTCCAGGCCCGCCATCATCAGCGCCGAGAAGCCCAGGTAAGGGTTCATCAGCGGATCAGGAAAGCGTGCCTCGATGCGGCGGCCCTTGGGGTTGGCCACATACGGAATACGGATCGATGCGGAGCGGTTCTTGGCCGAGTAGGCCAGCTTGACCGGTGCCTCGTAGCCGGGAACCAGGCGCTTGTAGCTGTTGGTGCCGGGGTTGGTGATGGCGTTGAGCGCACGGGCGTGCTTGATGATGCCGCCGATGTAGTACAGCGCGAATTCCGACAGACCCGCATAGCCGTCGCCGGCGAACAGGTTTTTGCCGTCTTTCCAGATCGACTGGTGCACATGCATGCCGCTGCCGTTGTCGCCGACGATGGGCTTGGGCATGAACGTTGCCGTCTTGCCGTAGGCGTTGGCGACGTTTTGCACGACGTATTTGAGGATTTGCGTCCAGTCGGCGCGCTGCACCAGCGTGCTGAACTTGGTGCCGATTTCATTCTGGCCGGCGCCCGCCACTTCGTGGTGGAACACTTCGACCGGGATGCCCAGCGACTCCAGAATCAGAGACATCTCGGCGCGCATGTCCTGTGTGCTGTCAACCGGCGGCACCGGGAAGTAGCCGCCCTTGACGGTCGGGCGATGGCCGCGGTTGCCGCCTTCGAGCTTTTTACCGGAGTTCCATGGCGCTTCGTATTCTTCAATCTTGAAGAAGGTGCCCGACATGTCGGTGTTCCAGCGCACGTCGTCGAAGATGAAAAATTCTGGCTCGGGACCGAAGTAGGCGGTGTCGCCCAGGCCTGACGCCTTGAGGTAGGACTCAGCGCGGCGGGCGATCGAGCGGGGGTCGCGGTCATAGGCCTTGCCGTCGCTGGGTTCGAGCACATCGCAGCTCAAGAACAGCGTGGTTTCTTCAAAAAAGGGGTCGATGTTGGCCGTGGTGGGGTCGGGCATCAACTGCATGTCGGAAGCTTCAATGCCCTTCCAGCCGGCGACCGAGGAGCCGTCGAAGGCGTGGCCCGAGGTAAATTTGTCTTCGTCGAAGTGCGACACAGGCACGGTCACGTGCTGCTCTTTACCCCGGGTGTCGGTAAAACGGAAGTCAACGAACTTGACCTCGTTTTCCTTGACCATTTTCATGACGTCTGCGACGGTCTTTGCCATCAAAATCTCCTGTTGCTGGATGGTTGGTGAAAAACTTGATTTGTCGGCGTGGGAATGCAGTTTCTATGCCAGTCCAGCTCACACAACAAATGCTGCCGTGTGCACCGGCAGGCCCTGAATTGTGCCGCTATTTCGGACCATTACCGCTGGCGGCCACGGGCAAGCCTCAAAAATGGTCTCCTGAAGCGGCCGGCGCTGGCGCATGCCACACTGCACCACAAGAGTGCATCTTGGATGCACCAATGATGCACAGCGGCCTCTTTTTTCAACGCACCAATTCGGGGCCTAATTTCAGGTTGAATTGATGCAGGCCGGCCAGCAACGCCGGAAACGCGCGGTTGACGGCCTCGGGCGAGCCTTTGACACCGAGCTCGATATGGCGGCCGTATTCGGGGTGATCGACGCTGGGAAGACTAAACACCTTGACATCGCCATGCGCCGCCTCGATGGCCAGCATCAGCGGAGTCAGCGTGGCTTCCATGGAACCCATCACGATCACCGATTTTTCGGTGTATGCCGACTTTTGGTGCAAATGCCCGTAATGGGTGTCGAGAACCCACTCGATCATCGGCCAGGCCATGACCGGGAAACCAGGAACGAAATGAACCGCACCCGCCCCCTCCGGACAACTGAAGCCCGGAATCTTGTTATACGGGTTAGGGATGATCTGCGCGCCCTGCGGGAACACGCCCATGTTGAGGCGATGCTGGTTGTCGTGACGGTCGGGCTCGAAGGGCACGCCCTGCTCTTTCGCCAGGTCGCGCATGCGCGCCTCGATCAGCAATTTCGCTTCCGGGTGCAGTTCCAGCTCGCGTCCCCAGGCGCGGGCGGCGCACTGGCGCGTGTGATCATCGGGCGTGGCGCCGATGCCGCCGCAGGAAAACACCACGTCGCCCGATGCGCGTGCGGCAGCAAAAGCGCGCGCCAGGGTGGCGGTGATGCGGGCCGGGTCATCGCCCACGTAGTCGGCGTAGGCCAGCGACAGCCCGCGTGCGCCCAGCAGTTCAATCACCTTGGGCAGGTGTTTGTCAGACCGCTTGCCGGACAGGATTTCGTCGCCAATGATGATGAGGCCAAAAGAGGTGGTCATAGGCGGGTGATCGTTGTTTCAGGAAAGAGGAAAGAGAAAAGACGACAGGAGGCCGGTCTTGCTCGCAAGTGCCTAGTACTGCAACCCGAAAATATCGAAACATGAAAGCGCGTCTTCGCACCCATGGCGGCGTTGCAACCCTTGCGAAGGCGCACAGCCTTCGCTGCGGCTTGCGCCTTGCCCTGAGCACGAATCCCTCGCTTTCATTATGTTTCGCTACTTCCGGGTTGCAGTACTAGGTTTTCTGGCCAGTGCGGTTGTCAAGCGCGGGCGCCCCGGCGGCGGGGCGTTCACTCGCTATCATTTCAGTAGCTGCTCGCGCACGTTCTATCTGGGCTAGAGCCTCTTTTTCCTTGCGAAAATGCTCCAGCGCGTCAAGCGCGTAGTGCGCGAACCACAGCGAGGAAAACGCAAACACCAGGGTGTAGATCCAGATTGCCAGCGGCACCAGCACCGGTGCCATCGCCAGGAACACCGCTCCGGAGGCCCAAATCAGGCTGGGGGCAGCGCCGAGGTAGCCACTGATCACGCCGATGGCCAGCAACGGCATGCGGTGCGTTTTGAAGATATGCCGGCGCTCATCAAGACTGGCGTGCTCGGCCAGCGCGTCGTAGGCCATCACCCGGTAAGTCAGCCAGCCCCAGATCAGCGGCGGAAGCACCAGCACCAGCGGCGGAATGAGCCACAGCGGAATCGACAGCACCAGCGCAACCGCCGCCAGCAGCGTGGAACCCAGCGACCAGACCACGCTGGTCAGCAGTGAGCCGCCTTTTTTGCGTTCCAGCTGCGGAAAACGGCGTTCGCCCACTAGCGCCACCATCGCCGGCGTCATGAAGACCGCGACGAACAGCAGCGAGACGATCACGATGACCGGCACCGACAGCAGCAGAAGCAGCGTGGGCGCCAGCACCAGGTTCAGCCCCGAAAGCCCCATCCCCTCCATCCACTGCGTCATGCGGCCGATCAGTGCGAAGCCATCGAGCGCGCCGCGCAGCATCGTCACTGCATCGGTCCAGAAAAAATACGCCAGACCGAGCGACACCGCGCCCATGATGATCAGCGGCAGCAGCGACAGCGCGATCACCCGCGGATGCAGGCAGTACATGGCCGCGCGCCAGAAGGAGTTTAGAAGCCGGTTCATGGCAAAAAATACCGGGACCGGTCCGTCCGGATGCGGTGAAGGGGTGGACGGCGGGCAAGGCTCATGACTGAAACACCAGACCGTCCAGCAGCGCGGGGTTGAACCTGCCTAGCGCAGGTTACCCGTGTGTCCCAGCGAATAGCGGCCGGGTTGCGGCCAGACCGTCAGTCCGTGCGGTTCGCGGCCGACCTTGACTTTGTCCACGGCGCCAGACTCTGTCTCGATGCGGTAAACCGTGTCGTCGTAGCGCCCTGAAAGCCAGAGGTATTTTCCATCGGCGCTGACGTTGCCCATGTCAGGGCTGCCGCCCCCCGGGATGGGCCACGTCTTCACCACGGAACGGCTGGCGAAATTAATGACTGAAACACTTCCCTTGCCGTTCGGCGTGCCGCGTATCTTGTTGCTGCCCCGATTGGCCACGTACAGGTTCTTGCCGTCACGACTCGGGTACAGGCCATGGGCGCCCACGCCGGTCGGCAGAAAACCGATTTGCTTGAAGCTGTCGAGGTCCACCACGTG
>NCGI01000123.1 GCA_002256925.1 Polaromonas sp. 28-63-22 | reverse complement strand
CGTGGGCGGCGCGCTGGCGGCGGGCAATGTGTGCGTGGTCAAGCCGGCCGAAGACGCCTGCCTGTCGCTGATTCGGGTGGCGCAACTGGCTGCCGAGGTCGGCTTTCCGGCCGGCGCGATCAACATCGTCACCGGTTTCGGCCACGAAGTCGGCGACGCGCTGGCCCGCCATCCGGGCATCGACCACATCAGCTTCACGGGCAGCCCGTCGGTGGGCACGCTGATACAGCAAGTGGCGGCTGAACGCCACTGCCCGGTCACGCTGGAACTGGGCGGCAAGAGCCCGCAGATCGTCTTTGCCGATGCCGACCTGGACGACACCACGCTGAACCTGATTCCCACGCTCATCAACGCCATCGTGCAGAACGCGGGGCAGACCTGTTCGGCCGGTTCGCGGCTGCTGGTCGAGCAAAGCATTTACGAACCGCTGCTGGAGCGGCTCGGGCAGGCGTTCGAGGCGCTGCGGGTCGGCCCGGCGGCGATGGATCTCGACGTCGGCCCGCTGATTCGCCAGAGCCAGCAACAGCGCGTGTGGGATTTTTTAAGCGATGCGCAAGTGGCCAATATCCCGATGGTGGCGCAGGGCCAGATCGTTGACGAAGCGCTCGACACCGGCTTTTACCAGGCCCCCACCCTGCTGCGCGACGTGCCGGTGATGCACCGGCTGGCGCAGGAAGAAGTGTTCGGCCCGGTGCTCTGCGCCATGAGCTTCCGGGACGAAGACCACGCGGTCGAACTGGCCAACGCCACCCGGTTTGGCCTGGTCGCAGGCGTGTGGACCCGCGACGGCGCAAGGCAGTTCCGCATGGCCAGGCGGGTGAAAAGCGGCCAGGTGTTCATCAACAACTACGGCGCCGGCGGCGGCGTGGAGTTGCCGTTTGGCGGCGTGAAGTCGTCGGGCTATGGGCGGGAGAAGGGATTTGAGGCGCTTTATGGGTTTACGACGCTGAAGACGGTGGCTGTGCGGCATGGCTAAAACCCACTAAAATACTATCGAGCGTAAATTTGCTTACCAATATGCTATCGATATGAAATCCAGCACCGTCACCGTTTCATCCAAATACCAGATCGTCATTCCGGCCGAGCTGCGGGAAAGCATGCACATACGGCCTGGCAGCAAGCTCACGATGGTCGAGATGGGCGGGCAGGTTCGTTTATTGCCGGTTTTGCCGGCCAGCGCCTACCGCGGCATTGCACGTAACTTGAGCAACACCGACATCCCTTCAGAGCCTGAGCGTTTCTAGATGGTTCGCGCAAATAAAGCGGCCGTGTCCGCCCCAGTCGTTCTCGATTCATCCTGCTGGCTGGAATTTTTGATGGATACGCCGCGCGCGGCACTGTTCGCCGATGTGCTGGACGACGCCGATGCCCTGCTGGTGCCCGTCATCACCGTCTATGAAGTGGTCAAGAAAATCGTCCGGGAGCTTGGCGACGACATTGCCAGCAGTTCGCTGGTGCTGATGCAGCGCAGCACGATCGTGGGCGTTGACCTTGCTCTTGCCACGCAGGCGATGCGCAATGGTTTGCCCCTGGCAGACAGCCTGATCTACGCCACGGCCCGGATGCACGGCGCTACGCTGTGGACGCAAGACCAGCATTTCGAGGGGCTGCCCGGCGTGCGCTATTTTCAAAAAACCGCTTAAAGATAACGGAAGAAAGACAGCATGCGGGTCAAAGACAAATCCATCATCGTCACCGGCGCCGGTAGCGGCATCGGCGAAGGCATCGCGCGGCGGCTGGCGGCTGAAGGCGCGCAGGTCATCGTCAACGACATCAACGTGACGATGGGTGAAAAGGTGGTGGCGGCCATCGTGAAAGCCGGCGGAACGGCGTCGTTTTTCAAGGCCGACGTGACGCAATCAGCGGAAGTCAAAGCCTTGGTGGCCACGGCCGTTGCGCGCTACGGCAAGCTCGACGTGATGGTCAACAACGCCGGCTGGACGCATTTGAACCAGAGCGCGCTCGACGTGAGCGAAGCCGACTTCGACAAGTGCTACGCCATCAACGTTAAAAGCATTTACCTGGCCACCATCCACGCCACGCCGGTTTTTCGGGCTCAGGGCGGCGGCAGCTTTATCAATATTGCCTCGACGGCAGGCGTGCGTCCGCGTCCCGGCCTGACCTGGTACAACGGCTCCAAGGGCGCCGTCATCACGACCTCGAAGTCGCTGGCGGCCGAACTCGGGCCGGACAACATTCGCGTCAACTGCATCAACCCGGTGTTCAACCCCGACACCGGTTTGTCAGCCGAATTTGCCGGCGGCCCCATCGACGAGGCACGCAAGGCGAAGTTTCGTGCCAGCATTCCGCTGGGACGTTTTTCGACCGCGCTGGACGTGGCCAACGCGGCGCTGTACCTGGCCAGCGACGAAGCCGACTTCATCAGCGGCGTGTGCCTGGAGGTCGATGGCGCACGCTGCGTATAGAGCGCGCAAGGCCTCGACACGGCGGTGGCCGGTGCAATGGAGTAAATTCGCTCTTAAGCCCTTTATTTCCTCAAGCACGTAGCGTTCAGCACATGGCAGAAAAATTCATTCCCGTCGCAGACATACGCTACGCCGCGCGCGTGCCGCACATTCCTGCCCAGCTGACAGCGCCGACCGGCCTGCTGAGCGACACGCTTGCCCGCCCGCTGCGTGATCTGCGCATCAGCGTGACCGACCGCTGCAACTTTCGCTGCAGCTACTGCATGCCGAGTGAGGTCTTCAACAAGGACTACGCCTTTTTGCCGCAGACTTCCCTCCTGAGCTTCGAAGAGATCACGCGCCTGACGAAGATCTTTGTCGCCCACGGCGTTGAAAAGATCAGGCTGACCGGCGGCGAGCCGCTGCTGCGCAAGCACCTTGAAGTGCTGATTGAAATGCTGGCCAGGCTGCAGACGCCCGAGGGCAAGCCGCTCGACATCACGCTGACCACCAACGCGTCGCTGCTCGCCCGAAAAGCGCAGTCACTGAAAGATGCTGGCTTGCAGCGCGTCACGGTCAGCCTCGATGGCCTGGACGACGCCACCTTTCGGCGCATGAACGACGTGGATTTCCCGGTCGCCGACGTGCTCAAGGGCATCGAGGTCGCACAGAAGGTTGGCCTGGCCCCGCTCAAGATCAACATGGTTGTCAAGCGCGGCACCAACGACGCCGAAATACTGCCGATGGCGCGGCATTTCCGCAATTCCGGCGTGGTGTTGCGTTTTATCGAGTACATGGACGTGGGCGCGACCAACGGCTGGCGCATGGACGAGGTGATGCCGTCGACGCAGGTGATTGAACGCATCAACGCTGAGTTTCCCGTGTCTGCGATTGATCCCAATTACCTGGGCGAAACCGCCGAGCGCTGGCGCTACAACGACGGCGGCGGCGAAATCGGTGTCATCAGCAGCGTGACGCATGCTTTTTGCGGCGGTTGCAACCGGGCCCGGCTTTCGACGGAAGGCAAATTGTTTTTATGCCTCTTTGCCAGCCAGGGCCACGACCTGCGTGCCCTGCTGCGCAATGGCGCGGGCGACGACCAGATTGCCGGCGCGGTGGGCCACATCTGGCAGGACCGCACCGACCGCTATTCAGAACTTCGGGCGGCGTTGCCGGCCGACACGAGCTTGACAAAACCTGGCGAAAAACGCGTCGAGATGAGCTACATCGGCGGCTAGCCAAACGACATCAGACCTTATGAACCACGATATCCACGCGCCCCTGCACATCGAAGCCATCACCGGCGTCATCCTGGCCGGCGGTCGCGGTTCGCGCATGGGCGGTGCGGACAAGGGCTTGCAGAACTTCAACGGCGTGCCGCTCGCCCTGCACACGCTGCTGCGCCTGAGCCCGCAGGTGGGCGAGATCATGATCAATGCCAACCGCAACCTGGCCGCCTACGAATCGTTTGGCGTGCCGGTCTGGCCCGACAGCACCTCCCTGGGTGAATACGCCGGGCCGCTGGCCGGCTTCATGACGGCGCTGGAGCGCTGCGAGACCCCCTACCTGCTCACGGTGCCTTGCGACACGCCCCTCTTTCCGGAGGATCTGGTGGCCCGGCTGGCGGACGCGCTGGTCCGGGAAGACGCCGACTTCGCCGTGGCTACCGCCCCCGAGGAAGACGGGCAACTGCGACCGCAACCCGTTTTTTGCCTGATGCACACCGGCCTGCTTGAAAGCCTGATGCGTTTCACGCAGGCGGGCGGGCGCAAGATCGACGCCTGGACGGCGCAGCACAAGACCGTCGCGGTACCGTTCGATCACCCCGACGACGACCCGCGCGGTTTCTTCAACGCCAACACCCTGGCCGAGCTGCACCAGCTTGAGTCGCGCCTGCCGTGAAAACGCTGGCGCAAATCGGTGCTGAACTGCAAGGCTATGACCCGCAAGCGCTTTCTGCCGACGACGTACTGATTTTTCTATCGAAGCTGGTGGATCCGGTCACGGAAACGGTCGAACTTCCCCTGTTCAGCGCGCTCGGCCGCGTGCTGGCGTGTGATGTGGTGTCGCCCTTCGATGTACCGCCGCACGACAACTCGGCTATGGACGGCTACGCGCTGGCTGGCGCGCACCTGTCGGCAGACACGGCGCTTGAGCTGGAAGTCGTCGGCACGGCGCTTGCCGGCAAGGCCTGGCAGGGGCACGTGCAGCCTGGCCAGTGCGTCAAGATCATGACGGGTGCGATCATGCCGCAAGGCCTCGACACCGTGGTGCCTCAAGAGTTCGTCAAGGTGCGCGAGGCTTTTGTCAGCATTCCACCCGGGCTGGTGCAGCCCGGCGACAACCGCCGGCTGCGCGGCGAAGACCTCGCGCAAGGCAGGCCGGCGCTCTCAAAAGGTGAGCTGCTCACGCCCGCCCGACTTGGGCTGGCGGCCTCTTTGGGTCTTCAAACATTGCGTTGCGTGCGGCCGTTGCGGGTTGCCTATTTTTCAACCGGCGACGAAATTCTCTCCCTGGGCGAAGCGCCGCGCGAAGGCGCTGTGTACGACAGCAACCGCTACACGGTGTTCGGCATGCTCACGCGCCTGGGCTGCGAAGTCATCGACCTGGGTGTGGTGCGGGACGACCCGGCCTTGCTGGAAGCGGCCTTCCTCAAGGCTGCCGTACAGGCTGATGCCATCATCACCTCGGGCGGGGTCAGCGTAGGTGAGGCCGACTTCACCAAGGCGATGATGAAAAAACTCGGTGACGTGGCTTTCTGGCGCATTGCGATGCGGCCCGGTCGCCCGATGGCCGTGGGCCGTATTTCATCAGTCAAATCGGCTTCCAGCCCAGATGATACGTGCGCTAGCAGCTATCAAAACGATAGCGAGTCGCGTGCTTCCATTCTGTTCGGATTACCCGGCAATCCGGTAGCGGTGATGGTGACATTCCTGGCTTTCGTGCGCCCCGCACTGTTGCAGATGATGGGTGCGAATAGCCCGCCTCCACCCCTTCTCAAGGCACGCAGCCTTGAGTCCATCCGCAAGAAACCGGGTCGCACGGAGTACCAGCGTGGCACCGTCACCACCGCCCCGGACGGCTCACTGCAGGTTCGCATCACCGGCAACCAGGGCTCGGGCGTGCTCAGCTCCATGGCCCACGCCAATGGCCTGATCGTATTGCGCCACCATCAGAAAAACGTCGCCGCCGGCGATGAGGTGGACGTGATGATGTTCGAGGGCGCGATCTAGCGCCGCTGCGCAAACGCGCCTTTGCAGCCGGGCCCCAGACCGGTGCACGCCAGGGTGCTGGCAGGCTTTCGTTTGCCAGGCCTTCATACAGCCACAGCGGACAGGCGCGGTCCGTATCGGTTTGCGGCCACCGACAGGCCATCGGACCTTCTGTGGTGCCACCCGCGAGCACTTCCGTAGGGGCTGTATGCCACGCGCTGCAACCAGTTTGACAAATGCGAACGCTTGCGCAGGATCAAGTCCGGCATGCGCCATCGAACCTACCATTAATATAAGTAAACACTGAATTAATGGAGATTAATCATGAACCCGACCAGCCTTCTTGAGCGCTATGGGGACAGCGCCGTTCTGGCGCTGGGGGGATTGGTGATCGGTGGGTTGTTTGGTTTTTTCGCCCAGCGCTCCAGGTTTTGCCTGCGGGCGGCCGTCATCGAGTTCTGGCATGGAAAGTTTGGCGACAGGCTGTCTGTCTGGCTTCTTGCATTTTCCGCTGCTGTCGTGGGCGTACAACTGCTTATCCTGGCGCAATGGCTGGACGTGAGTTCAGCGCGCCAGCTTGCCGCACGCGGCAGCCTTTCGGGTGCCATGATCGGCGGTCTGGTATTTGGCGCCGGCATGATCATGACCCGGGGCTGCGCCAGTCGCTTGCTGATTTTGTCGGCCAATGGCAATTTGCGGGCGCTGCTGTCGGGGCTGATATTTGCCGTCACCGCGCAGGCATCCCTTTCCGGATCGCTGGCGCCCCTGCGCAACACCCTCAGCGCCTGGTGGACGGTGGAGGGTGGTCCTTCGCGCGACTTGCTGGCCATCACCGGCGCAGGCAACGCAGGCGGGATTGTCTTTGGGTTAGTCTGGTTAGCGGCAGCGCTGTGGTTTTCGGTACGTAGCGGTCGCAGCGTCTGGAAATGGGTGGGCGGTATCGGCACGGGACTCACGATTGCGGCCGGCTGGGGCTATACCCATCTCGTATCGATCAACTCTTTTCAGGTGGTTCAGGTCCAGGGCCTGACCTTCAGCGGTCCTTCCGCAGAATGGCTGATGCGGGTTCTGTCTTCGCCTGGGCCGGCCATAGGGTTTGATCTTGGTCTGTTGCCCGGCGTATTCCTGGGCTCATTCATCGGCGCCTGGGTGGGCAAGGACCTCAAGCTGGAAGGCTTCGCCAACGCTTCCGGAATGCCCCGCTACATCGCCGGCGCCATGCTGATGGGTTTTGGTTCCATGCT
>NCGI01000122.1 GCA_002256925.1 Polaromonas sp. 28-63-22 | reverse complement strand
AAATGCCTGGGCTATCGAACTCCACATGAGGTGTTCTTCAGCCTGCAAGTGCACCCGCTAAACTAATCCTTGTTGCACTTCGTGCTTGAATCCAAGTGCTTAAAAAACGCGGCGCTGAACGCTACGGGGCCGCCGGTGAAAACCCGCACAGCGACATGGCGTGCCGGTGAACTGCCGGCACCAGCCCTGGCGCTTGGTGCCACAATGTGCCCTGCCAGCTTACGCCGGCGCTGGCGTGGCGCTGCGCAGAAAAGTCCGGGTTTCGACCTGCCGGTAAAGCACGCCGCCGGCAAGCAGCGACAAGCTGAAAGCCGCCAGCAACCCCAGCACATTGGCCAGCAGCTGGCCAGGCCACCACAGACTGACCAGGGCGTTGACCAGCAGGCACACCGGAAAGTGAATGAGGAAGATGGAATACGCCATCTGGCCGACCCGCACGAGGCCGCAGCGCATGACAGCCGCTTGCCAAAACCCATGCCCGCGCACGCCGGAGGCATGACGCTGTGCGGCAAGCGCGCCCAGCGCCACGAGTCCGAACGCAACCACCACTGCCACCGCAATTCTTGCCCGGAAGTCCACCCACAGCGCCAGGGCTCCCACGGCAGCCATCACCAGCACACCCGGCAACCACCCGACTGTGCCTGACCAGGCGCCATCGATGCCCGAAATACGGCGATTGCGCCATCCGCTGGACGCCCAAAAGGCCAGCATGCCCAGCGCGTAAGAGCCTACGAAATACAGCGCGGTGCTGTCCAGCGCGCCGTGACGGTTGAACACCAACCGCAGCGAAGGCTGTGCGCCTTCGCAAGGGTTGCAACGCCGCCATGGGTGCGAAGACACGCTTTCATGTTTCGATATTTTCGGGTTGCAGTACTAGTTGCACAGAAAGCGTGGGCCAGCGCCGCTGCGCCCGTTGCGCACCCGTCAGGACGAGCACCGCCAGGGCGAACAGTTGCAAATCGATGGCCACGTACCAGACGCCTGCCGACAGGCTCTCGTAACCAAACAGGTCCTGCAGCAGCAGGGCATGCGCTGCGGCTTGAAGCAAGGTGGGCGCAGCGGGAACGGAGGCATGGTCAAACCATGGCCGTACCCAGGCAGCCACCAGCACGCTCATCGCGATAGCGACCAGATAGGGCGGCAGCAGCCGGCGGTAACGCTGAACGATCAGTCGTCCGGGCTGGCTGAAGCGGGCTACGCCCAGCGGTGCCAGCGAGGCGGCCGCCAGAAATCCGCCGACCACCAGAAACACCTGCACCGCCATGCGGCCATAGTCATACAGCCAGCTGGTCAGCCAGGGTGCGTGGCGGTGAACCACATCAGACATGGGCCCGTAAAAGGCCAGGTGGTGCCAAACGATCAATAGGCACGCCAGGCCCTTGAGCGTGTCTATGCCGGGCAGGCGACGGTCACGGTCAGGCAGGCTCATGAAGAAATTTCGCCCGCGAAGCCCGGCGGGCTACAGGGAAAGGCTTGCGCGCGCCTGCGCGTACTCGCGCTTGAGCTGGCCGACAAAAGCTTCCGTGCTTTGCACCTTGCTGACCGAGCCGATACCCTGCCCGCAGCCCCAGATGTCTTTCCAAGCCTTGGACTTGTCGCCACCGAAATTCATCTTGCTGGCGTCGCTTTGCGGCAGGTTCTCGGGGTCCATGCCGGCCGCGCGAATCGACGGCGCGAGGTAGTTGCCATGCACACCGGTGAACAGGTTGCTGTACACGATGTCGTCGGAGTTGCTCTCGACGATGGCCCGCTTGTAGGCGTCAGAGGCGCGTGCCTCGTCGGTGGCGATGAACGCCGAACCGATATACGCGAAGTCAGCGCCCATGGCCTGCGCCGCCAGCACGGCACCGCCGGTTGAAATGGCGCCCGACAGCGCGATGGGGCCATCGAACCACTGGCGAATTTCCTGGATCAATGCAAACGGGCTTTTGACACCCGCATGGCCGCCGGCACCCGCCGCAACGGCGACCAGGCCGTCAGCGCCTTTTTCAATCGCCTTGCGGGCATGCTTGTTGTTGATGATGTCGTGCAGCACCACGCCGCCATAGCTGTGCGCCGCAGCGTTGATGTCTTCGCGTGCGCCCAGGCTGGTGATGTAGATCGGCACCTTGTACTTGACGCACATTTCCATGTCGTGTTCCAGACGGTCATTGGACTTGTGCACGATCTGGTTGATGGCGAACGGCGCGGCCGGCTTGTCGGGGTTGGCCCGGTTGTAGGCGGCCAGCGTCTCGGTGATCTCGGCCAGCCACTCGTCGAGTTGCGACGCGGGGCGCGCGTTGAGCGCCGGCATGGCGCCCACCACACCCGCCTTGCACTGCGCAATGACCAGTTTCGGATTGCTGATGATGAACAGCGGCGAGCCGATGATGGGCAGCGGCAGGTTGTCAAGCGGCGCGGGTAGTCGGGACATGGCTTCTTTCAACGTTGATGGAGGGCCTGAAAGCGGCAGATTCTTAAGCAAATAATGGCTGCAGCCCAGTTAAATCCTGCGCAAGCAGCTATGAAATCAGGAGCGGATTGGTCGCCGGTCAGAACGCGTCCAGCGCGAGCGCCGTCACGCTGTCCGCGCCTTCGACAATGCTGTCGCGCATGCCGGGGGCTTTGGTCAGCAGATGGTCGGCGTAAAACCGTGCCGTGGTGATCTTCGCCTGCATGAAGCCGGCGTCGATACCTTTGGCAAGCTCGCCCTGCGCCGCCAGCAGCGAGCGCGCCATCTGCCAGCCTGCCACCACATTGCCCGCCAGCATCAGGTAGGGCACGCTACCCGCAAAGACCGCGTTCGGGCTGGCTTTGGTGTTGCTGGCCACAAAGCCGACCACATCGACAAACGCTTCGCGCGCAGCCTTCAGGCGTTGGGCCACCGCCACCGCATCGGCACTGCCCTGCTTGAGCAGCGCGGCCTCGGTGACTTCGATCTGCGCCGCAATGGCTTTGGCCGTCTGGCCGCCGTCGCGCGAGGTCTTGCGGCCAATCAGGTCGTTGGCCTGGATCGCCGTGGTGCCCTCGTAAATCGTCAGGATCTTGGCGTCACGCAGGTACTGCGCAGCGCCGGTTTCCTCGATGAAACCCATGCCGCCATGCACCTGCACGCCCATCGAGGTCACGTCCAGACTCATCTCGGTGCTGTAACCCTTGACCAGCGGCACCATGAATTCGTAGAAGGCCAGGTTTTGCTTGCGCACCCCGGCATCGGGGTGATGGTGCGAGGCGTCGTAAGCCGCCGCTGCGCCTGAGGCCATCGCACGGCAGCCCTCGATGTAGGCACGCATGGTCATCAGCATGCGTTTGACATCGGGGTGGTGGATGATGGGCACACTCGCCTTGACGGAGCCATCGACCGGTCGGCTCTGCACACGATCCTTAGCGAACGAAACCGCCTTCTGGTAGGCCATTTCTGCCACCGCAATACCCTGCATGCCGACGGCGTAGCGGGCCGCGTTCATCATGATGAACATGTATTCGAGGCCACGGTTTTCTTCGCCTACCAGATAGCCGACCGCGCCACCGTGGTCGCCGTACTGCAGCACGGCCGTGGGTGAGGCCTTGATGCCGAGCTTGTGCTCGATGCTGACGCAGTGCACGTCGTTTCGCTCGCCGAGCGAGCCGTCCGGCTTGACCATGAACTTCGGCACCACGAACAAACTGATGCCCTTCACGCCTTCGGGCGCGCCCGTGACCCGTGCCAGCACCAGGTGCACGATGTTCTCGGCCATGTCGTGCTCGCCGTAGGTGATGTAGATCTTGGTGCCGAAGACCTTGTACGTGCCGTCACCCTGGGGCTCCGCGCGGGAGCGCACCATCGCCAGGTCCGAGCCGGCCTGTGGCTCGGTCAGGTTCATGGTGCCGGTCCACTGGCCGCTGACCAGCTTGTCAAGATACGTGGCCTTCAGGTCGTCGGAGCCGGCCGTCAACAGGGCTTCAATGGCGCCGTCGCTCAGGAGCGGGCACAGCGCAAAACTCATGTTGGCCGAGTTCAGCATCTCGCCGCAGGCCGCGCCAATGGTTTTGGGCAAGCCCTGACCGCCGTAGTCGGCGGGGTGCTGCAGGCCCTGCCAGCCGCCCTCGGCATATTGTTTGAACGCTTCCTTGAAACCAGGCGTGGTGGTGACCACGCCGGCTTTCCAGCTCGAAGGGTTCTGGTCGCCGGCCCAGTTCAGCGGCGACAGCACGCCTTCATTGAACTTGGCGCATTCTTCCAGCACCGCCTGCGCGGTTTCAAAACCGGCATCTTCGAAGCCCGGAATTTTCGCGACCTCTTCGATGTTGGCGATGTGCTGTATGTTGAACAGCATGTCTTTGAGCGGGGCTTTGTAGGTCATGGTTGTCTTTCAGTCATCGAATAAGCAGCATACGCAGACATTCACCGCAGAGGCGCAGAGAACGCAGAGTACCGCAGAGAAACTTTTTCCTGTCTCTGCGACCCTCTGCGTTCTCTGCGCCTCTGCGCCTCTGCGGTAAAGGTTTTCTGCTTCTAAAGTGCTGCTGTCAGCTCTGGAACAGCCACGAACAGGTCAGCCTCAAGCCCGTAATCCGCCACGCTGAAAATCGGCGCTTCCGGGTCTTTGTTGATGGCGACGATGACCTTGCTGTCCTTCATGCCGGCCAAATGTTGAATCGCACCTGAAATGCCTGCTGCGATGTACAGCTGCGGCGCGACGATCTTGCCGGTCTGGCCGACCTGCCAGTCGTTGGGCGCGTAGCCTGCGTCCACCGCAGCGCGTGACGCACCAAGTGCTGCGCCCAGTTTGTCGGCCAGCGGCGTCATGACCTCATTGAACTTTTCGACAGAACCGAGGGCACGACCACCGGAGACGATGATCTTGGCGGCGGTCAATTCGGGGCGGTCGCTCTTGGCAATCTCGGAACCCACAAACGACGACTTGCCGCTGTCGGCCACGCCTTCAAGCGTTTCAATGGTTGCCGTTCCACCGCTGGCGGCCGCGGCGTCAAAGCCGGTGGTACGCACGGTGATGACTTTGGTTGCGTCGAGGCTTTGCACGATGGCAATCGCATTGCCGGCGTAGATCGGGCGCTCGAAAGTGTCAACCGCATCGACCTTGGTGATGTCGGAGATCTGGCCCACGTCGAGCGTGGCCGCCACACGCGGGGCAATGTTTTTACCCGACGCGGTAGCCGGAAACAGGATGTGGGAGTAATTCGATGCGACAGCAAGGATTTGCGCGGCTATGTTCTCGGCCAAGCCGTGTTCAAAATGCACGCCATCGACGTGAATCACTTTGGCCACGCCGGCGATTTGCGATGCAGCCTTGGCTGCGCCCTCAGCGCCTTTGCCGGCTACCAGAACGTGCACGTCGCCGCCGCATTGCGCAGCGGCGGTCACGGTGTTCAGGGTGGCGGGCTTGATGTTCGCGTTGTCGTGTTCGGCAATTACAAGTGCGGTCATTTTTTGTTCCAAAAAATTATTTAATCAGTTGAGGACAGAGCTCGTTCACTTCGTGTAACCACGGTCTGTCCCACAAAGTTTCAAATTACTTTCGCTTCGTTTTTGAGCTTGTCCACCAGAGCGGCGACGTCGGCCACCTTCACGCCAGCGCTGCGCTTGGGCGGCTCGCTGACCTTCAATGTCTTGATACGCGGCTTGACATCGACGCCCAGCTCTTCCGGCTTGATGTTGTCGAGCTGCTTTTTCTTGGCCTTCATGATGTTCGGCAGCGTCACGTAGCGCGGCTCGTTGAGGCGCAAGTCGGTGGTGATGATGGCCGGCAGCGTCAGCGACAGTGTTTCCATGCCGCCGTCGACTTCACGCATGACAACCGCTTTGCCGTCAGCGACATCCACCTTCGAGGCGAACGTAGCCTGCGGCCAGGCAAGCAGCGCGGCCAGCATCTGGCCGGTCTGGTTGCAGTCATCGTCAATCGCCTGCTTGCCAAGAATGACGAGCTGCGGCTGCTCCTTGTCCACCAGCGCCTTGAGCAGCTTGGCCACCGCCAGCGGCTGCAGTTCTTCCGCAGTCTCGACCAGAATGGCCCGGTCTGCGCCGATGGCCATCGCCGTACGCAGCGTTTCCTGGCACTGCAGCACGCCGCAGCTCACGGCGATGATTTCGGTCACAGCGCCTTTTTCTTTCAGGCGCGTGGCTTCTTCCACGGCGATCTCGTCAAACGGATTCATGCTCATCTTGACATTGGCGATATCGACGCCGGTGCCGTCGGACTTGACGCGGACCTTGACGTTGTAATCGACCACACGCTTGACGGGTACCAGGACCTTCATGGGGAGACTCCAGAGTTTGTTGATTGACGTTGACGTAAACGTAAACTTCGTATTCTATGCCGCAGACGCATTTTTCAGGCCTTGCGCAGACGGGTTCCAGGCCGGCGCCGTCGCGGGCGGGCAAGTCAACCCCACCACGGCCCGCGACGAAATAGAACGGTCGTACTATTTTAATACAAAACGGTCGAGATCAGCTGCCTGCCAAATTAGAGCACCCCCACCATTCCCCGGGCCACCGCGTGTGAATTGCGGCTGGCCGTCCACCGGGGCGCAACCATGCCCTGGCCGCAACGCCGAAACCGGTCAGGCCTCGGCCGACGGGGCTGGTGGGGCCGGGGCAACCGCCCTCCCGGCGCCAGCTCGGGACGCCCATGCGCCGGACATTTTTTCGAGCGACGCCGCCAGCGGCGCGCTGGCATGGACCACGCGCTGCGGGAACGGTATGTCGATGCCGTGGGCACGTAACGCCCCGAGAATGGCCAGGTTGATCTGCGAGCGCAGGTTCTGCTGGCCATTTTCAGGATCGGTCATCCAGTAGTTCAGCGTGAACTCCAGACCATCGGCGCCAAAGTTTGTCAGGTTGACGCCAGGCCCCGGATCGCTCAGCACACGTTCCTGCGCCAGGGCAGCTTCCGTGAGCAGGCGCATGACCAGTTCCACATCGCTGTCGTAGCTCACCGAAACCACCGTCGACTGCAGCACCCGCAGGTCTGCCAGCGACAGGTTTTCGACCCGGTTGCTGATGAACATTTCATTGGGCACGATGGATTCACGCCCCGACAGCCCACGCACCACGGTGTAGCGGGCCCGTATGTCCGTGATGCGTCCCTCGAAGGTGTCCACGCGCACGTTGTCGCCAATGCGCACGCTGCGCTCGGCCAGGATGACGAAACCGCTCACATAGCTGGCGGCGATCTTTTGCAGGCCAAAGCCCACGCCGACCCCGATGGCGCCACCGACCACCGACAGCGCCGTCAGGTCAATACCTACCGAAGACAGCGCCAGCAGCAAGCCGACAAACATCAAAAGAACCCGGGTGGCGTTGCTGACAGCCTTGCGCAGCGACAGCTCGCCGCCGGTGGCCGAGCGCAGCAACCGGGTTTCGATGGCCGACGAAATCCACAAGGCAATCAGGAGCACGATGCCAGCGGTCACCGCACCTTCAAGAATCGTCCGCACCGACAGCATCGAGCCGCCGACCTTCCACTTGATATCGTCCAGTTCATCCAGGATCACCGGCAGCAGGCCGCTGACCCACAGCACCCAGCTGATCCAGACGACCCAGGAAATGGTGCGCTCCAGCGCACGGACCAGCGGCGTGTCCTTGAATGCCGCCTGCAAGACCTTCGCGCCCAGGCGGATCAGCGCCAGCGCCAGCAAGGCCGGCAGCACCAGCTTGAAAACAGCCAGCGGAAAGAATCGCACCAGCA
>NCGI01000121.1 GCA_002256925.1 Polaromonas sp. 28-63-22 | reverse complement strand
CTGCTGCTGGCCGGGGCCGTGGCGTACTACGCCTTGCTGTCGATTGTTCCGCTGCTGATATTGATCGCGATTGCGCTGTCGCATGTGATTGAACAGTCGGCGCTGCTGGAGGCGATTGGCCGCTACATCGGCTGGCTGGCGCCGGGGCAGTCGGCCTTCATCGTGAGCGAAGTGGCCAATTTCCTGACGCACCGGCAGGTCGTGGGCTGGCTGCTGCTGGTCACGATGCTGTTTTTCAGCTCACTGGCGTTTACCGTGCTTGAAAATGCCATGTCGGTGATTTTTGTGCACCGGGTAGCCATTCGCCGGCGCCACTTTCTGGTGTCGGCCGTGCTGCCTTATTGCTACATCCTGTCGCTGGGCGTCGGGCTGCTGCTGGTCACGCTGGTGTCGGGCAGTTTTGCGGCGCTGGGTGGCAAGAGCGTGGCGTTTTTGGGCACTGTCTGGTCACTCAGCGGGTTCTCGGGCGTGCTGCTTTACCTGCTGGGCCTGGCCGGCGAGATCTTTGTCCTGACCTCGGTGTACCTCGTCATGCCGGTGGGCCGGCTGTCGCTGCGCCACGCGCTGATCGGCGGCGTGACGGCGGCGCTGTTCTGGGAAATCACGCGGCACGTGCTGCTCTGGTACTTCGGCACGCTGTCGCAGGTCGGCGTGGTCTATGGCTCGCTGACCACGGCCATCGTGGTGCTGCTCAGCCTGGAGATCGCGGCCGCGTTGCTGCTGCTCGGCGCGCAGGTGATTTCCGAGTACGAGCGCATTGGCACGGCGGCGCACGATGCACCGGCGCAACCGATGCGCACGCGCGCCGCGCCGGTCGCCGACTCGCTACCAAAAAGATAGCTGCTGGCGCAGGTTCTACCTGGGCTTGAAGGTCTTTTTACACTGAATAAGGCCTGTTCACGTCACTGGCGCCGGGTTAAACAGCACCAGCGCGTTGTGCAGCTTCCAGTGCTCGGCCCAGGTTTTTTTGCGGCCGCTGGCGACTTCACGGTAAATTGACAGAAACAAGGAGAAAAGCATGAGAGAAAACCGCCTGCGCACCCTCTGGAAATCGGGTGGCGCCGCCGTCAATGGCTGGCTTGCCATTCCGAACAGTTTTTCGGCAGAAACCATGGCGCATCAGGGCTGGGACACGCTGACCATCGACATGCAGCACGGCATGATCGACTACGCGGCGATGGTGCCGATGCTGCAGGCCATCTCGACCACGAACACGGTGCCGGTGGTGCGCGTGCCCTGGCTGGAGCCGGGCATTCTGATGAAAGCGCTCGACGCCGGGGCCTATGGCGTGATCTGCCCGATGGTCAACACCCGTGAAGACGCACAAAAGCTGGTGGCCTACACGCATTACGCGCCGCGCGGCACGCGCAGCTTCGGTCCGGTGCGGGCGGTGCTTTATGGCGGCGCCGACTACCCGCAGCACGCCAACGACACCATCGTCACGTTCGCGATGATCGAGACCGCCCAGGCGCTCGACAACCTCGACGACATTCTCTCGGTCGAAGGGCTGGACGCGATTTACATCGGCCCTTCGGACCTGTCCCTGGCGCTGGGCTGCACACCGACCTTTGACGATCTGGACCCGAAGGCTTCTGACGCGGTCGAGCATATTTTGGCCCGGGCCAAGGCTCATGGGGTGGTGGCGGGCATCCACAACGGCACGCCGGAAGCAGCGCTCAGGCGCATCGCCAAAGGGTTCCAGTTTGTGACGGTCAGCTCGGATGCCCGGCTGATCGCCGCCGGCGCGCAGCAGGTGATGGGCAAGATGCGCGCGGGTGGGGCGGTGGCATCGTCCGGTACGTACTGATCCAACGCGGCGCTGAGCGCGCCATCCGGCACTTTACGCCGGCTTGGCGCTCAGGCCCAGCCGTTCGATGACGGCCTTTTCCTTGATGTAGTTGTCACGCGCAAACTGCGTGTAGTCGGCGGTGTTCATATAGATCACGGTCTGGTCGTACTTTTCGAACGAGGCCATCACGGCCGGGTCTTCCAGCGTCTTTTTGAAGGCGTCGTGCAGGCGCAGCGTCAGGGCGGGCTCCATGCCCTTCGGCGCGCCGATGCCAAACGGCGAATCCGACACGGTGTCGTAGCCCAGCTCGGTCAGCGTCGGCACGCCGGGCCAGCGTTTGGTGCGCTTGCTGCCGTAGGTGGCCAGCAGCCGGCAGGTGCCTGCTTCGACATGCGGGCCCCAGCCGGTGGCGTCGCTGTGCGCCATGATGTGGCCACCGAGCAGCGCCTGCATGCCGTCGGCGTTGCCCTTGAAAGGCACGTGCTGCAGCCTGATGCCGGCGCGCGACGCAAATTCTTCGACCGCCAGATGCGGCGTGGTGCCGTTGCCGGTCGATCCAAAACTGAATTTCTCCGGATTGGCTTTGGCGTAGTCCACCAGATCCTTGATGCTCTTGATGGGCGAATCGGCCCTGACGACGAGGCCGAAGGTGTAGCCCGTCAGACAGGCGATGTAGGTGAAGTCTTTCATCGGGTCGAACTGCATTTTCTGCATGTGCGGCAGCCGCAGCACGCCGATGGTCAGCTGCGACAGCGTGTAGCCGTCGGGCCGGGCGCTGACCAGCTCGTTGGGGCCCAGCATGCCGCTGGCGCCGGGCTTGTTGTCAACGATCATCTGCCCGCCCAGGGTCTTGCCAGCGCTTTCAGCCAGCGCCCGCATCACCGCATCGGTCGAGCCGCCCGCCGGCCAGGGGCAGATCAGGCGGATCGGCTTCGAGGGAAACGCCTGGGCGCGCGCCAGGCCGGGCAGGGCGACGCTGGCAGCGGCCGCCAGCGAGGTCTGGATGACATGGCGGCGGGTGGGTGTCGGCAGGGGCATGAAGGTCTCCCGAAAAGGTGGCCGCCACGGCGGGCGGATTCCCCGACTTTAGGGGCGGCACCCGGCAACACCACTGGGACTTACCCACGAACACGGCGCTTGCGTGCGGCTGCCGGCCACGCTCAGTCGCCGAGCACCAGCCCCTCGCGCCGCGGATCGGAGCCGCCGAACCATCCGCCCGGCCTTGCCTGGATCGCCTGCAGTCCGCTGGTCAGGGGCTGCTCATGCACCTCGGCGCCGCGCGCCCGCAGGGCCTCGACAGTGGCCGGCGCAAAACGGTTCGCTTCCAGCAGGCTGGGGCCGTTGAGCGATCCGAAGTTCGGCAGGTCAATCGCCTGCTGGGCGTTCAGCCCCCAGTTGAGTACGCCGTAGAGCGTTTTGGCGGTGTAGTGAATGATCATCGCGCCGCCGGGGCTGCCGGCCGTCATCACCAGCCGCCGCGTCGCCTTGTCGAACACCAGCGTGGGTGCCATCGACGAGCGCGGGCGCTTGCCGGGCTGCACCCGGTTGGCCACCGGTTTGCCCGCGTCGTCAAAGGGCACGAAGCTGAAGTCGGTCAACTCATTGTTCAACAGGAAGCCGCCAGCTTTGCCGGTGCCGCCGTCGGTCATCAGACGGGCGCCGAACTGGTCTTCGATGGTGGTGGTCATGGCGACGGCGTTGCCGTAGCCATCGACGATGCTGATGTGCGAGGTGCCGTGTTCGGGCTGGTCGGGCATCGGTGCGTAGGCGGTGCGGATCACGCCTGGAACGCCGGGTTGGGCGGTTTTGATGCTCTGCCCGCCGCTCTGGGCCTGGATCAGTTTCGCGCGACCGGCGAGGTAGTCGGGCGCGAGCAGGCTCATCCAGCTGCCGGCGGGTGGCTGCACGAAATCGGGGTCGGCGACGTACTGCGCGCGGTCGGCAAACGCCAGCCGTGCGGCATCCAGGTAGAGGTGCAGCCAGTCGGCCGATGGCGTCAGGCCGGCTGTGCCCGCCACGCCGCCCATGCCAGTGACCAGGCTCATGCCGCTGGCCGGTGTGTAGGTCAACATGCCCAGAATCTGGCCGATGGCGAGGGCGCCGGAGCTGGGCGGCGGCATGCCGCACAGCACGTAGGTTTTCGCGTTCGCGGTGTAGTCCGAGCAGATCGGCTCGCGCTTTCTGGCCCGGTAGCCGGCGAGATCGCTCATCGCCAGTTGGCCGGGGCGGCGCGGGTGCTTTTGTACTTTGGCGACGATGCTTTGTGCGACCTGGCCGGTCAGCATCGCATCGGCGCCCTGGCTGGCGATCTGGCGCAACACGTCGGCCAGCGCCGGGTTTTTCAGGGTCGAGCCGGCTTCGACCGGCGTGCCATCGGCCTGGTAGAAATACGCGGCGGCCACCGGGTCGTCCTTCAGGTATTTGTCGTCCCTGAGCAAGGCAGCCAGGCGCGGACTGACCGTGAAGCCGCGGTCGGCCAGTTCGATGGCTGGCGCGAAAAGCTGCGCCCACGGCAGCCTGCCGTATTGGCGGTGGGCCATCTCCAGCATCCTGACGGTGCCGGGCGTGCCGACCGAGCGGCCGCCCACCACGGCGTCGTAAAACGGCAGAGGCTTGCCATCGGCCCCCAGGAACAGTTGCTCGTCAGCAGCCATTGGCGCGGTTTCCCGGCCGTCAAAGGCCTCGACCTGGCTGCCTTCGGCATGCAGCAGGAACGCGCCGCCGCCGATGCCGCTCGATTGCGGCTCGACCAGGCTCAAAACCATTTGAACGGCAACAGCCGCATCGATGGCCGAGCCGCCGGCCTTGAGCACCTGGTAGCCTGCCTGGGTGGCAAGCGGGTTGGCGGCCGCGACGGCGAACCGGGTCGTGGCCCAGCCCGGTTTGGGCGTGTAGCCCGACGAGCCTTCGGGCTGCGCGAAAGCGGCGCTGCCCAGCGTGCCGGGCGCGCTGCAAGCCGCCAGCAGGCTGAGCCCGAGGGCACCGATCAGCCAGCGACGCAGGCGATGCGCGGAGAGCATGGTTTTATAGGCGTTTTAGGGCTGTAGCCCACGTTATACCTGCGCGGGTAGCTATGAAAAAAGGAGCGAGCCGCACGTCGCTCTGCCTTCAGCGCGGTGCCAGCCGGATCGCGCCATCGAGGCGGATCACCTCGCCATTGAGCATGTCGTTTTCAAAGATGTGCTTGGCCAGCTTGGCGTAGTCTGCGGGCGTGCCGAGCCGTGACGGGAAGGGCACCGAGGCGGCGAGGGAATCCTGCACCTCTTGCGGCATGCCAAACATCATCGGCGTGCCGAAAATGCCCGGCGCGATCGTCATGTTGCGAATGCCGTTGCGCGCCAGGTCGCGGGCAATCGGCAGCGTCATGCCGACCACGCCGCCCTTGGACGCGCTGTAGGCGGCCTGGCCGATCTGGCCGTCGTAGGCGGCGACCGATGCGGTGGAAATCAGCACGCCGCGTTCGCCGGTGGCCTCGGGCTCGTTCTTGCACATCGCCTCGGAGGCCAGGCGAATCATGTTGAAGCTGCCGATCAGGTTGACGGTGATGGTCTTGCTGAACACGGCCAGCGAATGCGCGCCGTTTTTGCCGACGGTTTTTTCTGCCGGTGCAATACCCGCGCAGTTGACGAGACCCATCAGCTTGCCCATGCTGGTTGCCTTGATGACGACCGCCTGGCCATCGCCTTCCTGGCTCACGTCGCAGCGCACGAAAGCGCAGTGGGCGGCGCCCAGCTCGGCGGCAATGGCTTCGCCCTTGTCGGCCTGCATGTCGGCAATCACGACCTTGCCGCCGTTGGCGACCAGCATGCGCGCCGTGCCTTCACCCAGGCCCGATGCGCCGCCCGTGACGATGAATACCTTGCCTGCGATGTCCATGGGATTTCCTTCGATGTGTGGGAGTTGACGTTGACGTTAACGTAAAGGTCAATTATGGCGCACGTGAAAAAGCCCAGCCACCTTTCGATGACCGGGCTTGCATGAGACGGCGTTGGACGCGTCCTATTTGTAGCCGACGCGGTCGAGCATTTGCTGCACCTTGACCTGGTTGCTGCCCAGCACGCTGACGGGCACGGTGTCCGCCTTGAAGCTGCCGCCGGTCATCGCGTTGAGTGCCGGGTTGTCGATTTTCACGCTGGCGACGGCGGGCCATTCGTTGTTGCCGTTGGCAAAATGGTTTTGCGCCGCCGGGGTGGCCAGGTATTCCATGAACTTGACGGCATTGGCCGTGTTCTTCGCGTTTTTGGCGACGGCCGCGCCGGCGATGTTGACATGCGTGCCCCAGCTTTGCTGGTTCGGAAACACCACGCCGATCTTGTCGGCGATCGCTTTGTCTGCCGGTGCGCTGGAACGCATGATGCGCGCCAGGTAGTAGGTGTTGGTCAGCGCCACGCCGCATTCACCGCTGGCCACGCCCTTGATCTGGTCGGTGTCGCCACCTTGGGGTGCGCGCGCCATGTTGGCGACCAGGCCTTTCATCCACTGCTCGGTCTTCGCGGGGCCGAGATGCTCGGTCACGGCGCTGAAGAGCGACAGGTTGTAGGGGTGCGAACCCGAGCGCGTGCACAGCAGGCCCTTGTTCTTCGGGTCTGCCAGCTCTTCGTAGGTATCGACATCGGCTTTGTTGACCCGGGCCTTGTCATACACCACCACGCGGGCACGGGTCGAGAAACCGAACCATGTCGTGCCCTCGTCGGTCGCCCGGGCGCGCAGCTTTTCAGGAATCGCCGTTTCAAGGGTTTTGGACTTGACGGGCTTGAACAGGCCATCGATGTCACCGCGCCACAGCCGGGCGGCATCGACCAGCAGGATCACATCGGCAGGCGAGGCCGTGCCTTCGGCTTTGAGGCGCGCCAGGATGCCGGCGTCGTCGGCATCGACCCCGACGAAGGCAGAAGCCGCCAGGGCGAGGGAAGTCTTGCGGGCGAGGGGCGATGCTAAATGGATCATGACGAAAGTGATGCGCAAAAGGCTGAGTGGACGATGCACGCAGTCTAATACAAATGCGAACCATTCGCAATAACATCGGCCAAGCGGGGCTATTGAGTGCTGGGCCTGACCTGAGGTCGCTATGTATTTGATAGCTGCCCGCGCAGGTATGTTCTGGGCTTGAGGCCTTTTTGGCATAAAAAAAGCCCGATCGGAGGATCAGGCTTTTTGGGGGGGCTCAAGCGTTCAGGCTTGAAACCCGGAAACTGCCGCAACGTGTGCGGCGTGGTTTCAGCGCTTTTTGGCGACCGATTTCGAAGCGTTCACGGCAGACGTTGCCACCGTGTTGAAGTTGGCTTCAGCCATTTCGCTGGCTTGCTTGACAGCCTTTTGCATCGACTCAAACGCGTTGTTGGCAGCAGCCACGGCGCTTTTCATCACGGCCACGGTGGTCTCGGAGCCGGCCGGTGCGTTC
>NCGI01000120.1 GCA_002256925.1 Polaromonas sp. 28-63-22 | reverse complement strand
AAAAGCTCGATGCTCAACTGCATCAACGGGGTGTACCAGCCGCAGCAGGGGTCGATCACCTTTCGTGGCCAGACCTTCAAGCACATGAACAGCCACCAGGTGGCCGTGATGGGCGTGGCCCGCACCTTCCAGAACCTGGCACTGTTCAAGGGCATGAGCGTGCTTGACAACATCATGTCGGGCCGCAACCTGAAGATCAAAAGCAACCTGCTGCTGCAGGCGCTGCGCATCGGCCCGGCAGAGAAGGAAGAGATCCACCACCGCGAGGCCGTTGAAAAAATCATCGACTTCCTGGAAATCCAGGCCTACCGGAAAACCCCCGTCGGCCAGCTCTCCTACGGTCTGCAAAAACGTGTGGACCTCGGCCGCGCGCTGGCCATGGAGCCGCAGGTGCTGCTGCTCGATGAACCGATGGCCGGCATGAACGTGGAAGAAAAGCAGGACATGTGCCGCTTCGTCCTCGACGTGAACGACGAGTTCGGCACCACGGTGGTCCTGATCGAGCACGACATGGGTGTGGTGATGGACATTTCAGACCGCGTAGTGGTGCTCGACTACGGCAAGAAGATTGGCGACGGCAGCCCGGACGAAGTACGCAACAACGAAGACGTGATCCGGGCATACCTCGGCGTGGAGCATTGACCATGGGATTCTTTCTAGAAACACTTTTTGGCGGCTTGATGGCCGGCATGCTGTATTCGCTGGTGGCCTTGGGCTTCGTGCTGATCTTCAAGGCGTCCGGCGTCTTCAACTTCGCGCAGGGCGCGATGGTGCTGTTCGCGGCGCTGGCCATGGCGCGGTTCTCGGAATGGATTCCGCAATGGACCGGAATCGACAGCCTGGTGTTTGCCAATGTGGCGGCGTTTGCCATCGCGGCGGTCATCATGTTTGCAGTGGCCTGGCTGATCGAACGGCTGGTGTTGCGGCACCTGGTCAATCAGGAAGGCGCGACCCTGCTCATGGCCACGCTGGGCATCGCCTACTTCATGGAAGGCCTGGGCCAGACCCTGTTCGGCAACAGCATCTACAAGATCGACATTGGCATGCCCAAAGAGCCGATTTTCGTTTTTGACAATCTATTTCCGGGCGGCATTCTCCTCAACAAGGAAGACCTGATTGCCGCCGCCATTGCCGCTGCCCTGGTGGCGCTGCTGAGTGTCTTCTTCCAGAAAACATCCACCGGGCGCGCACTGCGCGCGGTGGCTGACGACCATCAGGCGGCCCAGTCGATCGGCATTCCGCTCAACCGCATCTGGGTCGTGGTGTGGTGCGTGGCAGGTGTCGTCGCGCTGGTGGCCGGCATGATCTGGGGCAGCAAGCTGGGCGTGCAGTTTTCACTGGCCACCGTCGCCTTGCGCGCGCTGCCGGTGGTGATCCTCGGCGGGCTGACGTCCGTGCCGGGCGCCATCATCGGCGGATTGATCATTGGTGTGGGCGAAAAGCTTTCGGAGGTGTATCTCGGCCCTTATGTGGGCGGCGGCATCGAGATCTGGTTTGCGTATGTGTTGGCACTCGGATTTCTCCTGATCCGGCCGCAGGGTTTGTTTGGTGAAAAAATAATTGACCGCGTATGAGCATGTTGACCCCCACGCTCCCCACTTCGTGTGGTTCGCTGCCCCCCGAGGGGGCCGCTGCGCCTGCGGCCCGGCTAAGCCGGTTCCGCGGCCCCTGCTGGCTTGAAGAAGAAATCTTGCTGCTATGCATTCGATAGCTGCCAGCGCCCGCATTCATTGCGCAAACATGCATTTTCTTTCAAATAGTTAGTTATTCATGATCTACAGAGAAAACGGCCAATTCAAAACCAGCTACCGCGCCGACCAGCAGATCTTCCCGATTCTTCAAGACCGGGTCCTCGTCGCGCTTTTTTTGATCGTTGCCTTCGCCGTGGTACCCATGCTGGCCAGCGACTATTTTTTCCGCGCCATCCTGATTCCGTTTCTGATCATGGCGCTGGCGGCATTGGGCGTCAATATCCTGGTCGGCTACTGCGGCCAGATATCCCTTGGCTCCGGCGCCTTCATGGCGGTGGGCGCCTACGGCGCCTACAATTTTTTCGTCCGCATTCCCAACATGCCCTTGGTTCCGGCCCTGCTTCTGGGCGGTCTCTGTGCTACGTTCTTCGGCATCCTGTTCGGCTTGCCGAGCTTGCGCGTCAAGGGCCTGTATCTGGCGGTCGCGACACTGGCCGCACAGTTCTTCAGCGACTGGATGTTCCTGCGCATCAAATGGTTCACCAATGACTCGCCGTCGGGCTCGGTGTCAGTCAACGACCTGCAGGTTTTCGGCATGCCCATCGATAGCGCCCAGAGCAAATACTGGCTGTGCCTGTCGATTCTGGTTATCCTCGCATTGCTTGCCAAAAATCTCGTGCGCGGAGCCATTGGCAGGGAGTGGATGGCCATACGCGACATGGATGTCGCCGCCGCCGTGATTGGCATCCGGCCCATGTACGCCAAGCTCACGGCCTTTGCGGTCAGCTCTTTCATCATCGGCGTCGCGGGCGCACTTTGGGGCTTTGTCTATCTGGGGGCGTGGGAGCCTGCGGCGTTTTCCGTTGACATCTCCTTTCGCCTGCTTTTCATGGTGATCATTGGCGGCCTCGGCTCCATCCTGGGCGGCTTCCTCGGTGCTGCGTTCATCACGCTCCTGCCGATTGCACTCAATCAGGTGCTGCCGGTTCTGGCCGGGTTGATAGGCGTTGACATCTCGACGGCAGGTGTCTCCCATGCAGAACTGATGATTTTTGGTGGCTTGATCGTGTGGTTCCTGATTGTGGAACCGCACGGGCTGGCGAAATTGTGGTCGGTGGCCAAGCAGAAGTTGCGGCTGTGGCCGTTTCCCCATTGACCGCACCGCGGGTGCTCCACTGCGCCGGCGCGGCGTGCGTGGGGTCGCAGTGCCAGCCGCAGCAACCCCGGGAATTGTTCGATGAGTCAGGTGTGCATTGTTTAAGGTGTTTTTGCTTTTTTAACTTCAGGAGACAACTATGAAGATTCGTAATTTGATTTTGACGGTGGCTGCGCTGGCCGCCGGCGCGTCGTCCGTGTTGACAACCAGCGCTTTCGCCCAGGACAAGGAGCAGTTCTTCCCGCTGCTTTCCTACCGCACAGGCCCCTATGCACCCAACGGTGTGCCATGGGCCAACGGCAAGCAGGACTACATCAAGATGGTCAACGCACGGGACGGCGGCATCAACGGTGTGAAGTTGACCTACGAAGAGTGCGAGACCGGCTACGCGACGGACCGCGGCGTGGAGTGCTACGAGCGCATGAAGAGCCGCCCCGGGGTCACGCTCATCGACCCGCAGGCCACCGGAATCACTTTCGCCCTGACCGAAAAAGTGGTCGCCGACAAAATTCCGCTCCTCACGCTGGGTTACGGGCTGTCGATTGCACAGGACGGTCAGGCCTTCAAGTGGAATTTTCCGCTGATGGGCAGCTACTGGACAGCCGCAGACATCTTGATCCAGCACATTGGCAAGAAGGAAGGTGGCCTGGACAAACTCAAGGGCAAGAAAATTGCGCTCGTTTACCATGACTCCCCTTTCGGCAAAGAGCCTATTCCGCTGTTGCAGGAACGCGCCAGGATGCATGGCTTTGATCTGCAGTTGATTCCCGTCACTGCGCCCGGCGTGGAGCAAAAGTCAGCCTGGTTGCAGGTGCGCCAGAGCAGGCCTGACTATGTGCTGCTGTGGGGCTGGGGGGTCATGAACTCCACGGCACTCAAGGAAGCCCAGGCTACCGGCTACCCGCGCGAGAAAATGTATGGCGTGTGGTGGGCAGGCGCCGAGCCTGACGTCAAGGATGTGGGCGAGGGTGCCAAGGGCTACAACGCGCTGGCACTCAACTCATCCGGCCAGCAGCCCAAGGTCATTCAGGACATTCTGAAGTACGTCCATGACAAGGGTCAGGGCACAGGCCCCAAAGATGAAGTCGGCCAGGTGCTTTACACGCGCGGCGTGATCATCCAGATGCTCAGCATTGAAGCCGTGCGCCGTGCCCAGGAGCGCTTTGGCAAAGGCAAGGTCATGACGGGCGAGCAGGTTCGGTGGGGTCTTGAAAATCTCGCCCTGGACCAGAAGCGGCTGGACGCGCTGGGTTTTGCCGGCGTGATGCAGCCCATCAGTACGTCGTGCGCCGACCACATGGGATCAACCGCTGCCCGGATTGAGACCTGGGATGGCAAGAAGTGGAATGTGAGCCCCGAATATATCCAGGCTGATGAGCAGATCATCAAGCCCATGGTCAAGGCCGGCGCCGACAAGTATCTGGCTGACAAAAAGATGACGCGCCGCACGGCGGCCGACTGCCAGTCCTGATAACTAGACCCTTCCCGCTTCGGCGGGAAGTTGGCGGTTCGCACGAGCCGCCAACCGAAAAGGCAGATGCAACTGCTTTTCCGGTTGGTTCAAACGGATACATACCACCATGCGTGACTCAAACATCGTTCTCAATGTCAACGGCATCGAGGTCATCTACAACCACGTGATTCTGGTGCTCAAGGGCGTTTCCCTGAACGTGCCCGAAGGGAAAATCGTCGCCATTCTGGGCGGCAACGGCGCCGGCAAGACGACCACCCTGCGTGCAATATCGAACCTGCTCAAAGGCGAGCGCGGCGAAGTCACCAAGGGCTCCATCGAGTTGCGCGGCGAGCGCATCGAGAACCTGTCGCCCGCCGACCTGGTGCAGCGCGGCGTGGTGCAGGTCATGGAAGGCCGGCACTGCTTTGCGCACCTGACCATCGATGAAAACCTGTTGACGGGCGCCTACACGCGAAAGAGCAAGGGCGAGGTGTCGGCCAACCTGGAGAAGGTTTACAACTACTTTCCGCGCCTGAAAACCCGGCGCAACTCGCAGGCGGCCTACACCTCGGGCGGCGAGCAGCAGATGTGCGCCATCGGGCGCGCGCTGATGACCAACCCGTCGATGGTGCTGCTGGACGAGCCTTCGATGGGGCTGGCGCCGCAGATCGTGGAAGAGGTCTTCAACATCGTCAAAGACCTGAACCAGAAAGAGAAAGTCACCTTTTTGCTGGCCGAGCAGAACACCAACATGGCGCTCCAATACGCCGACTACGGCTACATCATGGAAAGCGGCCGCGTGGTGATGGACGGCCTGGCCAGTGATCTGGCCAGCAACGAAGACGTCAAGGAGTTCTACCTTGGCGTGGGTGGCGGTGAGCGCAAGAGCTTCAAGGACGTGAAAAGCTACAAGCGGCGCAAGCGCTGGCTTGCCTGAGCACCCCCCGGCGCCCCGGGGAACCCTGGCGCCCCGAATTGAGAACTTTTTAGGCCTCTAGCCCAGGATTCACCTGCGCCAGCAGCTATCAAATACATAGCGACCACGCCGGTTGCCGAGGACACACGATGAACCACTTTTACGATGCGCTGGAAACCCGCAGCCCTGCGGAGCGCGAAGCCGCACACATGCAGGCGCTGCCGCGCCAGGTCGCCCACGCCCAGGCCCAATCGCCCGCCATGCACGAACTGCTCGCAGGTATTGATGCCCGTGCTGTGACCGGCCGGGCCGCGCTGGCCCGTTTGCCCGTGATCCGCAAGGGTGAACTGCATGAGCGGCAGAAGGCCGGGCGCACTTCAGGCCAGGACGTATTCGGCGGTTTTGCGGCGGTGGGCTTTGGCGCCGGAATGCCCCGCGTCTTCGCCAGCCCCGGCCCGATCTACGAGCCCGAAGGCACCGGCAAGGACTACTGGCGCATGGCGCGCGCAATCTACGCCGCAGGTTTTCGCAGCGGCGAGCTGGTGCACAACTGTTTCAGTTACCACTTCGTGCCTGCCGGTTCGATGATGGAAACCGGTGCGCACGCGCTGGGTTGCACGGTGTTTCCGGGCGGCACCGGCCAGACCGAGCAGCAGGTGCAGGCCATGGCTGAACTCAAACCCGCTGGCTACATCGGCACGCCGAGCTTCCTGAAAATCATTGTGGACAAAGCCCAGGAGATGGGCATTGCCCTGCCTTCGCTCAAAAAAGCCATGGTCGGCGGCGAAGCGTTCCCGCCCAGCCTGCGCGACTGGTTCACCGAACGCGGCATCGACGTGTACCAGAGTTTTGCCACCGCAGACCTGGGCTTGATCGCCTATGAAACGTCGGCGCGCGAGGGTCTGGTGCTTGATGAGGGCGTGATCGTGGAAATCGTCCGGCCGGGCACGGGCGACCCGGTGCCCGAGGGCGAGGTCGGTGAGCTGGTGGTTACCACGCTCAACCCGGATTACCCGCTGATCCGTTTCGGCACCGGCGATCTTTCAGCCGTCCTGCCGGGCGCCTGCCCGACCGGGCGCACCAACGCGCGCATCCGGGGCTGGATGGGCCGCGCCGATCAAACCGTGAAAATTCGCGGCATGTTTGTGCATCCAGGCCAGGTGGCCGACATTGCCCGCCGCTTTCCCGAAGTGATCAAGGCCAGGCTGGTGGTCAGCGGTGAAATGGCCAACGACAGCATGACGTTTCAGGTCGAGGCCGTGACGGCTGGCGACACACATGCCGGGCTGGACCAGCGCATCAGCGAGGCCATCCGTGATGTGACCAAACTGCGCGGCACGGTCGAGCTGCTCAGCCCCGGCAGCCTGCCCAATGACGGCAAGGTCATCGAGGACGTCCGCAGCTACAAGTAATCCCGTTTCAATTACGTAGTTCCCGCGACATAGCCGGTGTGCCCGGCCCCTACACTTGGCGCTTCATTTTCAGGAGACAACATGAAACGCCTGCTGGTTCTCGCCGCCGCCGCGACCGCTATTTTTGCCCACGCCCAGACTTTTCCCGGCTCCAAGCCGATTTCCATCGTGGTGCCCTTTGCCGCCGGCGGCCCGACCGACCGCGTGGCGCGCGACCTCGCCGAGGCCATGCGCAAATCGATGGGTGGCGGTGCCAACTTTGTCGTTGAAAACGTCAACGGCGCCGGTGGCACCATAGGCGCCACCAAGGTT
>NCGI01000539.1 GCA_002256925.1 Polaromonas sp. 28-63-22 | reverse complement strand
CAGGTCGCGCGGCTGGTCGATAAAAATGCCTGTGTCGAAATCTTTGGGGTCGGCGGCGCCCAGGCCGCAGCCTTGCAGTACCACGGTCAACTGCAACTGCGGCAGGCAGGCGGACGGGCAAGTTGCCCTTACCTGGTGGTTGAATCCCTCGCGCAGCCCGCCCTGAGCGGCACCGTGAACCTGCCCGACTGGGCTTTTCAGGCCACAGTTCGTCGGTCCACCGACAAAAAAGACAAGGTCCTGATCTACAAGCGGGTGAGCGCACCGACACCGTCTGTCAGGCAACGATCGCCTATGGCGTTGCGGATACGGTGATCGCAGGCCGCTACAGCGATGAGGCGCTGGCGGCCTTGTCGGTGGGCTCCGCTTTCTACATCAGTGTGTATGTGGGGTTGATCGGCGTGGTGCAGGCTCTGCTGCCCCGATGGGCTGAATTGCACGGAGCTGCCAGGCATCGCGAACTTGGCTGGTCGCTGCGGCAAAGCCTCTACCTGAGTGGCTTCATCGTTGCCGCCGGCATGGCAGCCCTGCTGTTCCCCGCACCCCTGCTTTTCAGCACCTTTAACCAGTCACTTGGCAAACCGCTGCTGGTGACATGGCTTCAGGTGGGTGCCCTCGGGGTGAAAATTCCCCTGTCCATCTGGCTGGTCGCGGGCGGCGGTGGCGTAGAACCCATGGGCGCTGTGGGTTGCGCCTGGGCAACGCTGGCAGTGAACTACCTGCTGCTGGCCCTGGCCTTCGTCTTGCTGCGCACGCAGAGCCTCTACCGCCCGTATGGCCTCTGGCGAAAGATCGAGCGACCGCACTGGACGGAAATCGGCGGCTTTGCCCGCCTTGGCGTACCGGCGGGTCTCGCCTACCTTGTCGAGGTCACCTCGTTCACGCTGATGGCGATCTTCATTGCCCGACTGGGCGTTGTCGGAGCGGCAAGCCACCAGATCGCCGCCAGCGTGGCCACGGTGCTCTACATGGTGCCGCTGTCCATGGCCATAGCCTGCAGTGCGCGGGTATCGTTCTGGCTGGGCGCGGGCCATGCCCAGCGAGCGAAAGACACCGTTCTGCTCGGCCTGAAACTGACCGCAGGCTACGCGGTATTTCTGGGTTTTGCGGTGTATCTGGGGCGCCGCCTGATACCGGTCTGGTACTCTGAAACCCCCGAAATACAAGTCGCCGCAGCGACCCTGCTGGCCTGGGTTGCTTTCTACCATGTCGCCGATGCCGGACAGGCCGTGAGCGCATTCATGCTTCGCTGCTACCGCATCACCATCGCGCCGCTGGCCGTGTATGGTGTGGGGCTGTGGGGCGTTGGCTTGTACGGCGGCTACCTGCTGACCTACAAAGGATTT
>NCGI01000119.1 GCA_002256925.1 Polaromonas sp. 28-63-22 | reverse complement strand
TATCAGCGGGGCGAAGCAATCCCTCAAGCAGGTGATGTTTTGCGGTTCGCAGACCGGTGACAGAGGGCTATTTCGCCCTGGCCCATTGCGTTCGTACGCGGGCTGCTCCAGCGGAAAACGGGCCTAGACACATGTAAGCAATCAGACACATCATGTAACGAGTGCTACATGTGTTCAGTTGTAATTAGCGTTACTATATGTAACCAATGGGTATGTATCAGGTTTGAAACGAGCTGTTGTGCTGCGTGCCGGAACGTCCCGAAAGCGACCGAGGATCCGAATGATCCGGGCTCCATTGCGGAGCGCATGGACAATGCAGCTCATGACCCAAGTCCTGCATCCCGGTGGCCCGCCGGCTGTCCTTTTTGAAGATGACTTCATCGCCGGCCTGAAAAGCATTTTTGAAGAAGAAATAGCCTTCAACCGCCTGCTCGGTCTGAAGATCGCGGCCGTTGAGGCTGACGCCGTCAGTGCCAGCCTGGCGATGCGGCCTGAGCTGGTCGGCAATTTCGCGCATCAGCGGGTTCACGGCGGCGTCATCAGTGCCGCGCTCGACACGCTGGGCGGCATCGCCGTGATGGCTGCGCTGGGAGCGCGGCACCGCGCACAGCCCGTGAGCGAGCGGCTGGCGCACTTTGGCAAGCTCGGCACCATCGATCTGCGCGTCGATTACCTGCGCCCAGGTGTCGGCGAAAACTTCCTGATGCGCGCGCAGGTGCTGCGGCTGGGTTCGCGCATCGCCAACACGCGCATGGAGTTCATGAGCACGGACGGCAAGGTGTTCGCAGCGGGCACGGGCGTGTACATTGTCTCGTGAGGCCGGGAGCGCCTTGCATTCAGACTAAAACCGTCCCTTAGCCAATCTGGACGGGTGCGAGAAGCTCCTGCTTTCATAGCGACTGAGCCGGCCATCCAACGGTGGCGCTCACTTCCCCGCGACAAAATACCCCGCCACATCGCGCAGGTCAGACACGCTGAGCACGCCGGCCGCATAGCGCAGCCGCAGGTAGCCGAGCAGGTAGTTGTAGCGTTGCAGCACGAGCTCGCGGCGCGCCTCAAACACCTGCTGGCGGGCGTTCAAAACATCGACGTTGGTGCGCTGGCCGCCCTGCACGCTCTTTTGCGTGGCCTCGACCAGTACCGTCGCCGATTCCAGCGCTTTCCGGGCGGCGTCGATGCGGGCCGTGCTGCTGAAGGTCAGGTTGAACTGCTTGCGCAATTCGACCAGTACCTGGCTGGTCCGTCCGTCAAGGTCAGCCCGCGCATTTTCGAAGTTGGCCACCGCCTGCGCGGTAGCAGCCGTCACCGAGCCGCCCGAGTAAAGCGGAATGTTGAGCTGCACGCCGATGCTGCGCGTGTTGGCGCTTTGGTTAAGCGTGTTGATGGTGTCCGATTCGTTTTTCGCCACGCTGGCAATCAGGTCAAGTCGCGGCGAATGACCAGCCTGCATCTTCCGGACTTCCTCGCGTGCAATTTCCACAGCATGGCGTTGCGCGCTGATCTCGGGGTTGTTGTTCAGCGCCATGTCCTGCCAGATATCGATATTCACGGGCTCCAGGGGCGGCACGCGAAACTGCTCGGAAAGCGGGTCGAGCGCGGTGATGCGCATGCCTACCATGGCGGCCAGCGCGTCGCGGGCGTTTTGAAGGTTGTCGCGCGCTTCCAGTACCTGCGCTTCGGCCAGGTCGAGCTTGGCCTGGGTTTCCAGCACGTCGGTGCGTGTGCCTTCGCCGCGCTGAAAAAGCCGTGCGTTGGACCTTCCCTGCTCGGCAAAGGCGTCACGCTGCGCGATCGCCAGCGCCAGCTGGTCTTCGGCATACTGCGCCGGTGCATACAGCCCTACCAGCCGCACGATGACGTCCTGCGAGCGTGCGCGAAACTGCGCGTCACTGGCCTGCGTTTGTGCAATGCCCTGCCTATACCTGGCCTGGCCCTCCTGGTGAATCAGCGGCTGGCGAAGTTGCAGCGTGGCTGACTGGCTGTTGTAGTACCGTTCGTCGCGGCGCTCGGGAAAACCAGGCGTGCTGGTCGTGATGTCGGCAAAGTTGCGGTTCCTGGCATACGACGCGCTGACGACGGGCAGCAAAGCCGCCCGACCCAGCACGCGCGCTTGTTGGCCGGCCTCGTTCTCGCGCAGCGCGGCCCGGTAGGTGGGGTCGTTGACGAGCGCAGCCTCATAGGCGGGTAGCAGGCCGATGCCCCAGACCGGCGGCAGTGCCATCAAAAGGGTCAGACCAGCAGAAACAAGTCGCGGCGTTCTCACTGTTTACTCCTCCGTCATGGCCATCTTGACCTGATCAATCACCGGCTTCATCAGGTAATTCATCATCGTGCGCTCGCCGGTTTTGACGAACAGATCAACCGGCATACCCGGGCGGACCTGCAGGTTGGCGATCAGCTTCATGCCCTCAGGTGCTACGCGTGCCTTGACGTTGTAGTAGGGCTGGCCGCTCTTTTCATCGACCAGCCGGTCTGCCGACACCTGCGTGACGATGCCCGGAATATGCGGCGTGGTGTTCTGGTTGAAGGCCGAAAAAATAAGCTCGACCCGCAGATCGCGATGGACCTTGTCGATGAGATGAACCGGCAACTGGCCCTCAACGATCAGCGGGTCATCGCTGGGAACGATGTCCATCAGCCGAAAGCCCGGGGCAATGACGCCGCCGTGCGTGAACACGTTCATTGCCACCACCGTGCCATCGACTGGGGCTCTGACCATCACGCCCTGCAGTTCGTGGTCCAGGCCAACCAGGCGGCTGGTCAGGCCAGCGGCTTCCTTTTGAACGTCGGAAAGCTGCGTGCGAACTTCTTTCTGGTATTCCTGCTGACGCTGCAGACGCTTGAGCTTGAACTCGGAAATCTGCCGGAGGCCCCGCCCCATGTTGTTGGTGTCCTCAAAAATCGCTGTGTTGAGCTGCGCATACGTGCGTTCCAGTTCAAGCAGGCGGTTTCTGGCCACATAGCCTTCGCGGGCCAGGTCTCGCATGCCGTCCAGCTGTTCTTTGAGAAACGCCAACTGCTGCTTCTTGCCGTCGCGCGATTCCTCCAGCCCCCGGTTCTGCATCACCAGGCCAGCGACATTCTCGTCAAGCGCCGAGAGCTCGCTTTGAATTGCCGACTGCCGCGAGCTGAAGAGCTGCTGCTGCATGCTCAGGTTGTCGGCCAGGCGCGTGTCGTTTTTGGCGCTTTCGAGGTCGGTCGGAAAAACGATGCTGCGTTTGCCATCGCGCTCGGCAATGAGCCGCGCCTCGGCGGCGCGCACGGCAAACACCTGCACCCGGATGGTCTCGGCATTGGACTTGGCCTGCACCGCGTTCATGCGCACCAGCACGTCGCCGGCTTTCACCACGTCGCCCTCCTTGACGAAGATGGCTTCGACCGTGCCGCCGGTCTGGTGCTGCACCGCTTTCTTGTTGGTGGCCACGGTGACGGTGCCACTCAGAGGAACCCCCTTGTCAAGCGGCGCCATCGATGCCCAGGCGATGAAGCCGCCAATGCCGGCAACGATGATCAGCCAGCCCAGATTGGTGTGGGAACGCGCGTCGGTTTCAATATGCGGCGTTGCCGCATGGGCTAGACGCAACGGCTTGTCGAGCCATTCGATATCGGCGGCGCGGGCGCAATCGATGGGTGTGGGTTTCTGGCTCATGATGGATTCCAATACTTTTTTGGCGGGTTGAGTCAATGGGCGGAAACCGGTCGCAAGGTGCCGTGTGCTGTCGCGGGCGGGGCGCCAGGCGCGAGGCCGGATCTGGTGCCCTGCGCCGCGAGCCGTGTCAGTTCTGCCAGAACCTGTGCGGTCGGACCAAACATTTGCGCTGCACCATCGTGCAGAAGCAGCAGCTTGTTGGTCACCGCCAGGGCACTGGCACGGTGGCTGACCAACACCACGGTCTTGCCACGTTCGTGAAAGGCTGCAATCGCCGCAGCCAGCGCCTGCTCTCCGACTTCGTCGAGGTTGGAATTGGGCTCATCAAGCACCAGCAGCGATGGGTCGTCGTAAAGCGCGCGAGCCAGTGCAATGCGTTGCTTCTGCCCGCCCGACAGACCCGTACCGCCGTCACCGAGCGGCGTGTCGTAGCCCTGTCGCAGTTGCAGGATCATCTCGTGAACGCCGGTCAGTTTGGCTGCCGCGACGACCTTGTCCGGGTCCAGCTCACCGAAGCGCGCAATGTTCTCGCTGACGGTGCCCGCAAAAAGTTCAATGTCTTGCGGCAGATAGCCGATAGAGGGTCCCAGCTCGTCCTTGTTCCATTGGTACAGGTCGGCACCGTCAAGCCGCACCTTGCCAACCGAAGCGGGCCATACGCCGACCAGCAGTCGGGCGAGCGTTGATTTGCCAGACCCGCTCGGACCGATCACCCCCAGTACATCGCCTGGAGCGATGGAAAAACTCAGGTTGCGGATGACCGCAATGGGTAAACCGGGGGGCGCGGCGCTGACCGCCTGGAGCGCGACGAAGCCTTTGGGTCTGGGCAGTGACATGCCGGTTTTGCGGGGCGGGTTTGCGTCGAGCAGTTCGACCAGCCGGGCGTAGGCGGTGCGTGTGCTGGCCCAGCTCTTCCACACGCCGATCAGTTGCTCGACCGGGTTAAGTGTGCGGCCCATCAAGATCGAAGAAACCACCATCATTCCGGCGGTGATTTTCCCGTCGAGAACCAGTAGCGCACCCAAGGCCAGAATCAGCGACTGCAGCGAGGTGCGAAAGAACTTCGTGCCGGCCCCGACAATGCCGGCCTTTCCGCTGGCCTCGGCCTGCAGCTGCAGAAACCGGCCATGCAGCTTGAACCAGCGCGTCATCATGTTGGGCAGCATGCCCATGGCTTCAATCACCTCGGCGTTTCGCAGGTTGTTGGTCGCAGCGTTATTGGCCGAGATCGCCAGCGTGTTGGCGTCGCTCAGCGGTTTCCTTGAGACAGCCTCATTGACGAAAGCCAGCGCAATCAGTGCGGCAGTACCGCACAGCGCAAACAGGCCCAGCATGGGGTTGAAAAGAAAGATCACGACCAGGTAAACCGGAAACCACGGCGCGTCAAAAAATGCGAACAGGCCATTGCCGGTCACGAACTGCCGCACCGTGGTCAAGTCCTGCAATGCCTGGCCCGCGTTGCCGCCGGCCTTGCGCAGGTTCTGCTCGAAGGCTGCGGTGTAGATGCGCCGGTTGAGCTTCATGTCGAGCTGCGCACCGACGCGAATCAGCACGATGCTGCGCACGAACTCCAGCGCGCTCATGAACAGGTAGGCCCCGACCACCATCACTGTGAGCATCCAAAGCGTGGTTTCGTTGCGGCTCGCCAGTACCCGGTCATAGACTTGCAGCATGTACAGCGAAGGCACCAGCAGCATCAGGTTGATGATCGCGCTGAAGATGCCCACCGAGCGAAACGCACCCTTGAAGTTGCCCAGGGCCTGAGCGACTTCGTTGTTCGGTGTTTTGAATAAGGATGGCATCGTGGAATCTCGTCTGGTTGTAGTTCGCTGGCCTCAAATCGGCAAGGGCAATGGCGCTGTCAGGGCAGGCGAGCCACGCTTGCGCAGCTCGCCTGCCTCGTCAGGCTCAAAGTACGAAGTCGGCCTCAGCGAGCAGCCTGATCCCGTTGAGCTGGACCTGGAAGTCGGCCAGCGCATCGCCATTGACGTCACCCTCGACCAGCGTGATGCCACCGGCTGCGGTGTAGCGCAGCTGCCCTGCTACGCCTGCAGTGAATGCCGCCGTACCGATCAGCGAGAACGCCTGGTCGCCAGCCTGCCCAGCTCCCGTTCTGGCATCGATCCCGGAAAAGTCGAGCTTGTCGGTGCCAAGCGTGAAGTCGGTGACGATGTCGCGGCGGCCGGCCCCGGTCTGGGACTGGTTCACCGATGAAACGACGAAGGTGTCGGCACCGGCACCGCCGGTCATGGTGTCGCGGCCCGCGCCGCCATCGATGCGGTCGTTGCCACCCGCGCCGTTGATGACGTCGTTGCCGTTCAGGCCCAATATCTGGTCGTCCGCAATCGTGCCCGTGATGGTATTGGCCGCTCCGTTCCCCGTAATCGGGTTGAACTGGGCTGTGGTTGCGGGAGCCGACGCCATGGTTTCAGCAGGCGCACCGCCGACGCTGTAGCTGGCCACCGCACGCAATTGAACACCGCCAGTCGTGGGGACGAATGTCGCATTGGTCGCTCCGGCAATATCAGTCCAGACTAAGCCACCGACGGCTGCCGTCTGCCACTGGTAGCTGATTCCCGTGATGGCGCCGTCCACGTCGGCCAGGGTCTGGCTGGCGGTGACAGTCGAAAGCAGCGCCGGCGTCAGGTTGCTCAGCGTCACCGCACCCGTGGTAGCGTCGTTGACCGGTTGCAGCGTGACGCTTTGCGTTGCCGCTGTCGAAGCGCCTTGGCCGTCGAGCACCTCGTAGTTGAGCGTCATCGGGCCGTTGAAGTTGGCCGTCGGCGTGATTGTGAAGCTCGTACCGTCGCTGCTCACCGAGCCCCCGGTTGCCGTCAGGCCAGATACGCTGAGAATGGCGCCGAGGTCCACATCGGTGAAGCCCGCCAGCAGGCTGGCGAGGGAGGCGGTGTAGGCAGTATCCTCGGTGCCGGCAGCCAGGCTGGCTTGCACGCCGGTGAGGATCGGCGCATCGTTGACGGCCGTCACAGCGTAACTCTGGCTGGCTGCAACCACTCCACCGTTGCCATCGGTGACGTCGTAGGTCAGGCTCACCGGGCCGCTGAAGTTCAGCGCCGGTGTGATGGTGTAGCCCAGACCGCCTGCGCTCAGCGTAAACGTGCCGTTACTGACCACCAGGTTGCCTACGCTCAGGATGTCGCCATCGACATCGCTAAAGCCTTCCAGCAAGCTGGCCAGGGTGACCGTGTAAGGCGTGTCTTCGGCGCCTGCGGCGAGGACTGCCGAGGCAACGCCGGTCGGCGCGTCGTTGACCGCCGTCACTGCATAGCTCTGGCTGGCTGCAACGGTGCCGCCGTTGCCGTCGACGACGTCGTAGGTC
>NCGI01000118.1 GCA_002256925.1 Polaromonas sp. 28-63-22 | reverse complement strand
TGCAGGGTTGGCGGGCTGCTGGTAAATCGCGAAGAGTTTGGCCATGGCTTGTGTCCTGTGTTGTTGTAACCCGGCGACGTGTCGGGTTCCAATCCACTATAGCCAAATCATGCTTTCCATGGCAACAAGTCCAATCCCGCCATCGGCTCGGTGCCCTCTGACTTTGCGCAATAAAAAAGCCCTCAAGCCCTTGAATTCATTGCGCGAGAAGCTCCTGTTTTTATAGCGAGTGGTAAGCGGCGAGTAGCGTCCGAGTCAGGGTTGTCCCTTGGGGTCGTCCCGCCCAATGGTCCGGTTGTGAGCAGCTTGCGGTGATGGTGCTGTGGGTCAGCAGCCATACGGGGGGAGGCGTAACAGTTCCTAACAAACCCGACCTTGTAAGGAATCAGACGAGCCTTTACGCTCCGCCTTCTGGGCCATAGCGAATTCGCTTGCCGGTCCTGCAACTCGATAGCTCGCAACTAAAGGTGGATCCGATGCGCTGGTTGAAGTCTCGACTCAAAAGTAGCGGGTTTGCGTTCCTCGGGGCTGCCGAATTTACGGCGTCCGTGCTGGGGGACCAAACCGAGGTCATTCGCCAGCTCATGCTGAACGCCATGGGCGATTACGGCGAAAAGCACTACCCGAAATCGGTTGATCGGGTGCGCTATGCGCAGGGACCGGTCGGGCTCTGGTATGCCCGCACGGATCTGATGGCCGTGCTGTCGGCCATGCAGGGCGAATCGATTGCGCGCAAGACGGTCAAGGAGATCACCACCCTGTTCCGTGACCTGTTACCCAACAGCCTGGCTTCCAGGGCGCGCCTGCTGACACGCGCGTGATGGTTTCATGGGCGGTAGCGCACTCTGCGCTACCGCCCATCGGTGTCACTGTCCCGCGTGTGAGCGGTGCCGATAAACAGTTCCTGCTCATCCGCCCGCCGGTTTCAGCCGTCAGGGGCGTACCCGCGCAGCGACCTCGCGCCCCAGTTCGATCATGACGTAGAAGTTCTCGGTGCCGGCGACGTATTGCGGCGCATCCGGGCCGTTGAGCAGTTCAACCAGGGCCAGTGGGCCCGTATGCTGCAGCGCCTGGCCTTCGAGCACCGCGCCTTTGTCGGTGAAGCTGGTGACGCTGAAGGTCGGCAAGATGTCGGGCGCCATCAGCGCGTCCATGTCGAGGCGCGATTGGTCGAAACGCACAGGGTAGTAGGTCGGCATGCCGGGCTGCCAGCCGAAGGCCTTGAAGTAGCTGGCGACCGAGCCGATCACGTCGGCAGGGCTGTTCCATAAATCGATAGTGCCGTCGCCATCAAAATCGACCGCGTATTTGTTCCAGCTCGACGGCATGAACTGCGGCATGCCCATGGCGCCGGCGAAGCTCCCGCGGGCGTCGAACGGGTTGGCGCCCCGGCGGCTTTGCAGCGTCAAAAACTGCTCGATCTCGCCTTTGAAAAACTCGCTGCGTTCGCCGGCGCGCGGGTGGCTGGCGGGGAAGTCGAAGGCCAGCGTGGTGAGCGCGTCCATCACGCGAAAGCTGCCGGTGTCGCGGCCGTATATGGTCTCGACACCGATGATGCCGACGATGATGTCGGGCGGCACGCCGTATTCCTGCTCGGCCCGCGCCAGGGTGGCCTGATTGGCGCGCCAGAAACGGACGCCCGCTTCGATGCGTACCGGGTCGATAAACCGGCTGCGGTACACGCGCCAGTTCTTCTGGAAGGTTTTTGCCGGCGGCTGCATCAGGCGCGCCACGGTCGCGTTGTAGCGTGACTGGCCGATGGCGGCGCGCACCCAGTCGGCGTCCAGGTCGCGCCGGCTGGCCATGTCGTCGGCAAACTGCATGGCTTCGGGTCGTGTGGCGTACGCCGGGCCTTGCGAGCGTGCCGCCGCGCTGCCCGTCGGACTAGAGCCTGCGGCTGAATTTCTTAAGTCTTTTAGCTCTGCAGCCCAGGTGGAATGTGCGCAAGCAGCTATCAAAAGTATAGCGACTGCGATATGGCGGAAAGGGGTTGTGAATGTCATTGCCCCAATTTTAAGCAGGCCACGCAAGCCGGCTCCATTGCTGCCTGAGCTGCTGCAGCGCCGGGGCCTGCAAAGCGTGCCTGGCGCCGGCTGACGGCCCCTTGGGCGCCCGGGCGTAGCGCTGGCCTTCGAGTTGTATCAGCCAGTCATGGAGCGGCCTGCCGGACTCTCCGTACCGGGCCAGCACTTGAACGGCAAGCTGGCGCGGCGAGGTGGCGGCGGTGCTCGGCAAGCCGGCTTTCGCGAGACGTTTGCGCGTGCGCGCCAGCATGCGCAGCCAGGGATCGTGCTGGGTGCGGTCCCACAGCGCCCAGGCGCCGCCCAGCACCGCCGCCAGAACGACGGTGCCGATCAGCACGTAGCTGAGGTCTTCCCAGGTGGGCGACTCGAATCCGAAGCGCCTGAGCAGGTCCAATTGCCTGCCCTGGGTGTAGTTGAGTACCCACTGCGACCACGCATTGTTGGTGGCTTCCCACAAGGCGCGCAGGTCGGCCAGCAGCGTCGGGCTGAAGGTGCCCAGCGTTTGCGCCACCACACCTGCCGGCGCGGCCAGTCGTTGGAACGCCCCCGTCCGCCCTGGCGACACGGCCGAGGTCGGATCGACGCGAACCCAGCCCGCACCGGGTTGCCAGACTTCGGCCCAGGCGTGGGCGTCGCTCTGCCGCACCGTCCAGAAACCGTCCACGCCGTTGAGTTCACCGCCCTGGTAGCCGGTCACTATGCGCGCCGGGACGTCCAGCGCCCGCATCAGAATCACGAAGCTGGAGGCGATGTGTTCGCAAAAACCTTCCTTGCGGTCGAACCAGAATTCATCGGCTGTATTGCGGCCGTACACGCCGGGCTCCAGCGTGTAGGTAAAGCCGCCGGCGCGCAGGCGCTCCAGCACCACCTGGACCATCTGGGCATTGCCCGCTTGCGCATAGCGCGGGTCGCGGCGCATGTCGGCCGCCAGGGCCAGCGTGCGCGGATTGAAGCCGGGCGGCAGCTCGACGAATTCGCGCAGGGCGGTTTCGTCGCGGGTCGGACCGTACCTGAACGCGGGAAAGCTCCGGGCCTTGTAGCGCAGCAGGTCATTGATGGGGCGGTCAGTCAGCCACTGCAGGTCTGGCTGCATGGCGGCCTCGAAGCCGGGCAGCACAGGCACCTGGGTAGCGGCTTCGAGCGTCAGCAACCACGGCCGGCGCGTCGGCTCCAGCGTGACTTCGTAGTTGATCGGCGCGCCTGAAACGGCAAGGGCGGGCCCGGCGGTGCGGCGGCTGAACAGATCAGCACGTGATGACGTCCATTCGCGTCCGTTGAAGCTGGACAGGACCGGCCCGCGAAAATACAGCTCGCGCTGCGGCGGTGGACTGCCTTCGAACCTGATGCGCATGGCCACGCTGTCGTCGAGCGCCAGGCTGGCGATGTTGCCGACCTGCATGCTGCCGCTCAGGCCGCTGCGGCCCGCCATGGCGTCGCTCGGCACGCCCCACAGCGGCGCCATGCGCGGGAAGAACATGAACAGCACCACCATGATGGGTGCGCCCAGCAGCGCCATGGCGCTGGCGGTTTTGGCGGCCTGCAGCAACGGCGGCTTGCCCACCGGCATGTGCGCATTGACCAGCACGGTCAGCAGGCCCAGCAGACCGACCAGCATGCTGAATGCGACGGGCAGCGACTGCGAGTAGAAGAAATTGCTCAGCATGCAGAAAAACGCGAGAAAAAAGACCACGAAGGCATCCCGCCGCGCGCGAAGCTCCAGCGTTTTCAGGCTCAGCAGGACCACCAGCAACGTAACGCCGGCATCGCGGCCGAGCAGGGTGCGGTGGGTGAAGAACGTCGCCGCGAGCGTCAGCGCCAGCAGCAGCACCAGCCACCACCGGCCGGGCAGCGGGCGCGCCTGCAAGGCCAGCCAGCCGCGCCACACCAGCACCGTGGCCGCCAGGCCACTGCACCACAGCGGCAGGTGGCTGATTTGCGGCAGCAGGACCCAGCCGATGACCAGCAGCAAAAAGAGGGTGTCCCGGGCATCGCGGGGCAGGGCACGCGCGAAGGCCGGCAGCCGGTTCAGCATAGGGCCAGCGCCTCCAGGCATTGCCGCTTGTGCGCCTCACCGCTGGCCGGTGCAATCTGGCGCGCCGGCAGCCGCAGCCCATAGGCCAGCCCCAGCCGCTCGGCCTGCAAAACCCACGCACACAGGCGCGAGATGCGGTGCTCGGTGTCGCGGCTACCGGTCTGCGCGACGTCGAGCCACAGCACGGGCTGCCCGACCTGCTGGGCGTCCCGCACGATCAGCCCGCCGCCTTCGCTGCTTTCCTGGCCTGCAGCCCGGGCGGCCTTTTTCCAGACCACGAGCTTCATCGGGTCGCCGCGCCTGTACCCGCGGATGCCATCGGGTTCGCCACTGGACCGAAGATGCAAGCTCGTTGCCGGGTTGCGCGCGCGCGGCTCGCCGGACGGCAGTGGCGGTGGGTGAAGCTCGGGCGCCGGGTACACCAGCATCTGCGCGGCCGGTCGCCAGACGGTCCAGACCCGGAAGGTGCCGAGCGGGAAACGGGTTTCGGCCGTGAGCGTCGGCAGCCGGTGCAGACCTCGCCGCGTGGGCGTGAAAGCCACCTGGACGGTACTGCTGCCCTGGGCCGGTACGTCGGTCCAGGCCCAGTGCCTGGCGCTGCTTTTGTTGCCGCCGGCCGCCAGCGGGTCGAGCACGCCCAGGCCGACGCCGTACCGGATGGATCGTCTTTTATTGGTCAGGTGTACGTCAAAAGCGGCGCTAGTCCCCGCAAAATGTGCGGGAGGTGCTATCAAATGCATAGTGAGCCCGCGTAGCGTGCCGTGGCACACGTGCATGCCCACGAGTGCGCAGCCGGCCAGCAGGAAAGTCAGCAGGTAACCCAGGTTGAGCTGATAGTTGATGGACGCCACCAGGAGCGTCAGCAGGGTCACCGCCAGCATCACGCCCGGCCGGGTCGGCAGGATGTACACGGTGCGCTGCGTCAGCGTCACGCTGTCCGTCAGCGGCAGCCGGTTTTCAAACCAGGATCGCAGCCGGTTGCGGGTCTGTGCAAGGGGGTTGGGCACTGCGAAAGTGGCGGCCATGGCAAATCAGGCGCCCATTCAGGGCAGCGGAACTTCGTCGAGCATGGCACGCACCTGCTCCAGCGCACCGCGACCGGCATCGCTCACGGGAATCAGCCGGTGCGCCGTGGTCTGCGGCAACACGGCGGCAATGTCGTCCGGCGCCACGTAATCGCGGCCGTCGAGAAAGGCATGGGCTCTGGCGGCGCGCATGACGGCGATCCCGGCGCGCGGACTCAGCCCCTGCAGGAACCAGCGCCCCGAGCGGGTTGCGGCAATCAGGTCCTGCAGATAATTGAGCAGCGGCTCGGCGGCGTGGACTTTCTGCACCCGCTGCTGCAATTCCAGCAGGTCATGCGGGGTCAGTACCGACGAGAGCTTTTCGACCATCTCGCGCCGGTCGTTGCCGCGCAGCAGCTCGCGTTCGGCGGCGCGGTCCGGGTAGCCCAACGAAATGCGCATGTGAAAACGGTCCAGCTGCGATTCCGGCAGGGCGTAGGTGCCCAGCTGGTCATGCGGGTTTTGCGTGGCAATGACAAAAAACGGCACCGGCAGAAGGCGCGTGGCACCCTCGACGGTCACCTGTTTTTCTTCCATGGCCTCAAGCAGGGCGCTTTGGGTTTTGGGACTGGCGCGGTTGATCTCGTCGGCCAGCAGCACCTGGGCGAAGACCGGTCCGGGGTGAAACACGAAGCTTTCTTTCTGGCGTTCGTAAATCGACACCCCCGAGAGATCGCTGGGCATCAGGTCGGCGGTGAACTGGACGCGGGAAAATTGAAGACCGAAGGAACGCGACAGCGCATGCGCGAGCGTGGTTTTGCCGACGCCGGGCACATCTTCGATCAGCAGGTGCCCGCCGGCGAGCAGGCAGGCGACGCAGTCGCGCACCTGGGAAGGCTTGCCGACGATGACCGTGTTAAGCTGATTTAGGAGCGCGTGAAGTTTTTCTTTGACGGGCATAGCAAAGACGATAACGTAATTTTTTGCAAAAGTTTTCAAGCCATGAACGCAACCGGATATTTCTCACATCCCGACTGTAAAAAGCACGAGATGGGCCCCGGCCACCCGGAGTGCCCTGAGCGCCTCGATGCCATTGATGACTGGCTGCTGGCCACGGGTGTGGCCGATGCGCTGGACCAGCGCGAAGCCCCGCTGGCGGCGCTGGGCGATATCGAGCTGGCGCACGACCGCATGATGGTGGCGGCGATTCGGGGCCTGAGCGACCGGCTGGCCGACGACGTGAAGGCGGGCGGTCCTTCGCACGCCCAGATCGACCCCGACACCGCACTCAATGTGCATTCCTGGAACGCGGCGCTGCGTGCCGTGGGTGCCACCCTGGCGGCGACCGATGCCGTGATGGCCGGCGAGCTTGAAAACGCCTTCTGCGCCGTGCGGCCGCCCGGGCATCATGCCTGCCACGACCGCTCGATGGGTTTCTGTATTTTCAACAGCGTGGCGGTGGCAGCCAAATACGCGCTGGAGCGCCACGGCCTGAAGCGCGTGGCCGTGGTTGATTTCGATGTGCACCACGGCAACGGCACTGAAGACATCATTCGCGGTGACGACCGGGTACTGATGCTGAGTTTTTTCCAGCACCCGTTTTACCCGCACAGCGGCACCCGTGCGCAGGGCGACAACATGGTCAACGTGCCCGTGGCGGCGTACACCAAGGGCCCCGAAGTGCGCGAGCTGATCGAGCACCTGTGGATACCCCGCCTCGAAGCGTTCAAACCGGAGATGATTTTCATCAGCGCCGGTTTTGACGCCCACCGGGACGACGACCTCGGGCAAATGGGCCTGGTTGAGCAGGACTACGCGTGGATCACGCAGCGTATCAAGGACGTGGCCAAACGCCATGCCCACGGGCGCATCGTGTCGTCGCTCGAAGGCGGCTACAACCTCCACGCGCTGGCCCGGTCCGTGGAGGCGCACATCCGCGTGCTGGCCGATCTGTAGGGGTTTGTGATGAGTCCAACGCAAGTTCCTGCAGCCTTGCCCTCGGCGGTCGTGCATACACGGGATGAGCGAGGGGTCCATTTTCTGGCGCTGAACCGCGCGGCCAGCTTCAACGTGCTCGGCGAGGACATGCTGGCGGCGCTGCAGCAAGCGCTTGATGCGGTTGCGCTGGATACTTCAGCGCGTGCCGTGGTGATTTCGGCGCACGGCAAGGCCTTTTGCGCCGGCCACAACCTCAAGGAAATGGCCGCACGACCAGAACTGGGCTATTACCAGGCGCTGTTCGCGCAGTGCACGCGCATGATGCTTGCCATCCAGAACCTGCCGGTGCCTGTCATTGCGCAGGTGCAGGGCGTGGCCACCGCCGCAGGTTGCCAGTTGGTCGCCCAGTGTGACCTGGCCGTTGCCAGCAGCGACGCCAGCTTTGGCGTCAACGGCATCGACGTAGGCCTTTTCTGTGCAACACCAAGCGTGCCGCTTTCGCGAAACATGCCGGCCAAGCAGGCGATGGAAATGCTGCTGACAGGCGGCTTCATTTCGGCCGACGAGGCGCGCGTGCGTGGCCTTGTTAACCGGGTGGTGGCTCCGGCCCTGCTTGGCGATGAAGTCGAGCGGCTGCTGGCGGCCATCCTGCCCAAGCCGCGCGACGCCATCGCCATGGGCAAGGCGCTTTTTTACCAGCAGCGTGAAACCGGCATGCGGGCCGCCTACCAGCTTGCAGGGCAGACCATGGCCTGCAACATGGTTCACGCCGATGCGCAGGAGGGCGTGCAGGCCTTCATCGACAAAAGGAAGCCGCGATGGCCGGCGCACCAGTAACGCTTGCGGGCCGTCCGCCCCTGCACATCGAGAGCCTGGACGAGTGGCTCGCCGCGCTGACCCGGCCCACGGCGCTGACCGAACTGGCCGCTGTGGTGGTTTGCGCGCTGCTGGCCTGGCTGGTGGTTCGCACCATCAG
>NCGI01000538.1 GCA_002256925.1 Polaromonas sp. 28-63-22 | reverse complement strand
GCACAGCAGCGACGCGAGCTCAAACAGAAAATGTTTGGCGATTGACGCGCGATGCGCATCGGCTGAACATTTTTGTAATATCCCGCCATGTCCAAAGAAGAAACTGCGCCCGGCCTGCTGTCCAAGATGGTGAAGTTCGTGCGCAATCCGGCTACGAGCTGGTCCGATCTCGATCAGGCGGAAGCTGACCGGGAAGATTCGGTCAGCAAGCAGTTGCTCAAGGAAATGATTGAGCGCAAGCGGCGGAACGACTTTGTGCGAAAGCGCGAATTCGACATGCTGCGCAAGATGCGCAAGCGCGAAGCGATGGCTGGGGTGGGGCAGGATCAGGCCGGAAGGCCGTCGTTTTTTCAGAGCAGCATGCCGTCCAGGCCGGATGACCGGGCCAGTACGCTCAAGAAAATCGATGAGATCGAAGCGCAGATGTCGATGCAGTGGTGGAAAACCAAGAATGGCACGGTGCACGATGCGTCGGGTCGTGTGCAGGCACCGCAGGGCGTTGCGGGCGCGCCACCCCGAGCGCCAAACGTCGAACAGGCGTCGCCCCTGGCCTACCGAAAGACCGAGCCGGCGGGCCTGCAGTCGCTCGCGGCCGCCCAGGCCAACCCGGTTCCGCTGGCCAACCCGGTTCCGCTGCGCGCTGCGCCAGCGCAGCCCGTCGTGCCGCCGCACGAGCCTTTTGCTTCGCCGTTGGCAGCGTCGGGGCCCCACGCTCCTGTTGCCGCGCCCGGGCTGCCCCCGCTGAAAACGGCTGCTGCGCCGTTGGCGCCTGCCGAGAAAGCAACGTCGGTTTTCGGCAGCGCTGCATCCGATTTTTCCTCGTCCAAGTTTTTTGCGGTGGAAGTGGGTGCCGTGTTCACGCACGACACCGAACTCGAAGAAGCCGCCATTCGCTTTGCCAATGGTGATGACGCTGGCGCGGAAGCCGGCCTGCTCGATATCCTGGGTCCGCACGGCTCGCGTCAGGATCATGCCGAAAGCTGGCTGACGCTGTTTGACCTGTACCGCGCCACGGCGCAGCAGGAAAAGTTCGAAACGGCTGCGATCCAGTTCGTTGAGCGTTTTAACCGCTCGGCACCCCAGTGGTTTTCGATGCCGGACATGGTTAAAAAGCTCAGCAAGTCGACTGTCAAGACCGGCAACGGCCCGGCGGCGCACTGGATCTGTCCGTCCGTCGTGGGTATTCAGACGGTCGCAGCGCTGAAGGCTGCGCTGGCCAAGGCGCCCGAGCCGTGGTGCCTCGACTGGAGCAATCTCAAAACCATCGAGGCGGCTGCAGTTGAACCCCTGTACACGGTTTTCACCGACTGGGCAGGCCAGCCGGTGAAGATCCGGTTCATGGGCGATGCCAAGCTGCAGGCGGTGCTGCAGGCGGCCACCCCGTCCGGCGTTCGCGAGACGCCGCAAAGCTACTGGCA
>NCGI01000117.1 GCA_002256925.1 Polaromonas sp. 28-63-22 | reverse complement strand
CGCAAGGCGATTGGCTTCACGCAGATTCGTCTGGGTCCCAACCGGGTCGGACCGTTCGGTCTCTTGCAGCCTATCGCCGATGCGCTCAAACTGCTGACCAAGGAGATCATCATCCCGACAGCGGCGAGCAAGGGCTTGTTCGTTCTGGGGCCCATCATGACCATCATGCCGGCACTTGCCGCATGGGCCGTTATTCCGTTTGGTCCCGACGTCGCGCTGGCCAATATCAACGCTGGCCTGCTGTTCCTGATGGCGATCACCTCGCTGGAGGTTTATGGCGTGATCATCGCCGGCTGGGCATCGAACTCCAAGTACGCGTTTCTCGGCGCCATGCGGGCTTCCGCGCAAATGGTGAGTTACGAAATTGCCATGGGCTTCTGTCTGGTCGTGGTGCTGATGGTGTCTGCCAGCCTCAACATGACCGACATCGTCATGAGTCAGAGCAGGGGCATGGCCGCCAGCAGGGGTCTGACCTTCCTGTCGTGGAACTGGTTGCCTTTGCTGCCCATCTTCGTGGTGTATTTCATTTCCGGCCTTGCCGAAACCAACCGTCACCCTTTCGATGTGGTGGAGGGCGAATCCGAAATCGTGGCCGGCCACATGGTCGAATATTCGGGTATGGCTTTCGCCATGTTCTTCCTGGCCGAATACGCCAACATGTGGCTGGTCGCCATTCTGTCGGTGATTCTGTTCCTGGGTGGATGGCTGCCCCCGATCGACAGCGCCATCTTCAACTGGATTCCGGGCTGGATCTGGCTCGGCATCAAGACTTTCGTGGTCGTGACGATGTTCCTGTGGGTACGCGCCACGTTCCCGCGCTTTCGTTACGACCAGATCATGCGCCTGGGCTGGAAAATTTTCATACCCGTCACTCTGGTCTGGCTTGTCGTTGTCGGAGCCTGGATGCAAACACCCTACAACATCTGGAAGTGAGTATGGCCCCTACGCTTTTCACTTCGTGTAATGCGCGAGGCCTTGCAGGCCGCGGCTCGCGAGACGCTTCGCCTCTGTCGCCTGTCCAAGCCTGCTTAAGCAGGCTTGGAGCCCCAGGCTCCAGCCCCTCGGGCGCCGCTGCGCCTGCGGCCCGGCGAAGCCGGTTCCGCGGCCCCTGCTGGAACAGAACCCCTTACATCGCTCAGTTGCGCAGGAAATCATCATGAGTGCAGTAGCTTCAGTTAAAGATTTTGTTTCCAGCTTCATGCTGGCAGAGCTGTTCAAGGGCATGGCCCTGACCGGCAAGTACATGTTTCGCCGCAAGATCACCGTTCAGTTCCCCGAAGAAAAAACGCCCCAGAGCCCGCGTTTTCGTGGTCTGCACGCGCTTCGCCGCTACGAAAACGGTGAAGAACGCTGCATTGCCTGCAAGCTGTGCGAGGCGGTGTGTCCGGCCCTGGCAATCACCATCGAGTCAGATGTGCGCGAAGACGGCAGCCGCCGCACGTCCCGCTATGACATCGACCTGACCAAATGCATTTTCTGCGGCTTCTGCGAGGAAAGCTGTCCGGTCGATTCCATCGTCGAAACCCACATTTTCGAATACCACGGCGAAAAGCGGGGCGATCTTTACTTCACCAAGGACATGTTGCTGGCCGTTGGTGACCGCTACGAAAAAGAGATCGCCGCCAACCGCGCGGCCGACGCCAAATACCGTTGATGATCGCCATCTGCAGACCGCTTCGAGAAAAAAAGAACCTTTAAAACATGGACGCTAGAACTGGCCTTTTTTACGTATTTGCAGCGGTGATGCTGTTTGCAGCATTCCGGGTGATCACCGCCCGCAATCCCGTCCATGCAGCGCTTTATCTGGTGCTCGCGTTTTTTCAGGCAGCAGCTATCTGGCTGTTGCTGAAGGCCGAGTTCCTCGCGATTACGCTGGTGCTGGTGTATGTCGGCGCCGTGATGGTGCTGTTCCTGTTCGTGGTGATGATGCTGGATATCAACCTCGACAGCATGCGCGAAGGGTTCTGGAAACATTTTCCGCTGGCGGGTTCAGTCGGCGCCATCATCGCGCTTGAAATGTCGTATGTGCTGATGGGCGGATTTCGTGAACCGCCCAAATCAGGCGGCGCTGCTGGCCAGATTGGCGCGCAGATTTCCAACACCAAAGAGCTGGGCAAGATTCTTTATTCCGAGTACATCTACCCCCTTGAAATCGCAGCCGTCATTTTGCTGGTCGCCATCATTGCAGCCATTGCCCTCACTTTGCGTACGCGCAAGGACTCCAGATACATCAATCCGTCTGACCAAATCCGGGTCAAGCGGGCCGACCGTGTGAGTTTGATCAAAATGAAGTCAGTGGTTACGGCGCCTGCCATGTCCGTCCCACCCGTTTTGCCCATTGCTTCAGTGGCCAGCGAAGAAAAAAAATCATGACCCTCACCCTCGGCCACTTTCTCTCGCTCGGCGCAATGCTGTTCGCGCTTTCGGTGATTGGTATTTTCCTGAACCGCAAGAACCTCATCGTGCTGCTGATGGCGATCGAGCTGATGCTCCTGGCGGTCAATATGAATTTCGTTGCCTTTTCGTACTACCTCAACGACATGGCCGGGCAGGTGTTCGTGTTTTTCATCCTGACGGTGGCTGCGGCTGAATCCGCCATCGGTCTTGCCATCCTCGTGTTGCTGTTCCGAAACAAATCGAGCATCAACGTCGACGAGCTCAATTCGCTCCAGGGCTGAACACCATGAGTCAAACCCTCTCTGCAGCGACGCTGCTGCTTGTTCCGCTTGCACCATTGGCAGGCGCCTTGGCCGCCGGTATTCTGGGCACCTCCTTTGGTGGCAACTGGATCGGCCGCCGACTCTCGCATACCCTGACCATCCTGGGTGTTCTGCTGGCTTTCGTCATCTCTGCGATGACGCTGAAAAGCGTGGCCATGGACGGTGCGCGCTTCAACGAAACCCTTTATACGTGGATGGTCGTTGGCGGCCTCAAGATGGAAGTGGGCTTTCTGGTCGATGGCTTGACCGCGATGATGATGTGCGTGGTGACCTTCGTATCGCTGATGGTGCACATCTACACCATCGGCTACATGGAGGAAGACGAGGGCTACAACCGCTTCTTCGCCTACATCTCGCTCTTCACCTTCTCGATGTTGATGCTTGTGATGAGTAACAACATGCTGCAGCTCTTCTTCGGCTGGGAGGCTGTGGGCCTGGTGTCTTACCTGCTGATTGGCTTCTGGTTCAACAAGCCAAGCGCCATCTTTGCCAACATGAAGGCCTTTCTGGTCAACCGCGTCGGAGACTTCGGGTTCATTCTGGGTATTGGCCTGATTGCGGCCTATGCGGGCACCCTGAACTATGGCGAGGCCTTCGCCAAGGCCGATCAGCTTGCAGCGTTGACCTTGCCCGGTACAGGATGGATGCTGGTGACCGTTATCTGCATTTGCCTGTTCATCGGGGCCATGGGCAAATCGGCGCAGTTTCCGCTGCATGTGTGGCTGCCCGATTCCATGGAAGGCCCGACGCCAATTTCTGCGCTGATTCATGCGGCCACGATGGTGACGGCAGGCATTTTCATGGTGGCACGGATGTCACCACTGTTTGAGCTGAGTGACACCGCGCTGAGCTTCATCATGGTGATCGGCGCCATCACCGCGCTTTTCATGGGATTTCTGGGCATCATCCAGAACGACATCAAGCGGGTGGTGGCCTACTCGACCCTGTCCCAGCTGGGCTACATGACCGTTGCGCTGGGTGCATCGGCGTACTCCGTCGCCGTCTTTCATCTGATGACGCATGCCTTTTTCAAGGCTTTGCTTTTTCTTGCCGCCGGCTCGGTCATCATCGGCATGCATCACAACCAGGACATTCGCTGGATGGGTGGCGTGCGCAAGTACATGCCTGTCACCTGGATCACGGCATTGCTGGGTTCACTGGCGTTGATTGGCACGCCGCTTTTCTCGGGTTTTTATTCCAAGGACAGCATCATTGAAGCCGTGCACGCGAGCCAGCTCGCGGGCGCAGGTTTCGCGCATTTCGCCGTGCTGGCGGGTGTGTTCGTCACAGCCTTCTATTCGTTCCGGATGTACTTCCTGGTCTTTCACGGCAAGGAGCGCTACGACCAGAACCCCGATGCACACCACGATGCGCACCACGACGCCCACGACGACCACGGTCATGGCCACAGCGGTGAGGATCATTCCCCGCACGAATCACCCTGGGTTGTCACGGTGCCGCTGATACTGCTGGCCATTCCTTCGGTGGTGATTGGATTCATGACCATTCGGCCGATGCTGTTTGGGGAGTTCTTCAAAGGCGCAATCTTTGTCAATCTTGAACGGCACCCCGCCATGGAAGAGCTGGCCAGGTCGTTCCACGGCCCTGCGCAGATGGCTTGGCATGGCTTGATGACCGCACCTTTCTGGCTTGCACTTTCGGGTGTCGTACTTGCCTGGTATATGTACCTCGTCAACCCGGCACTTCCTGCGGCCATCAAGCGCATGTTCCAGCCTGTCTACACCCTGCTCGAAAACAAGTACTACCTCGACTGGTTCAACGAAAACGTGCTGGCCCGTGGTACCCGCGCGCTGGGTACGGGTCTGTGGAAGGGCGGCGATCAGGCATTCATTGACGGTGCCCTGGTCAATGGCTCATGGAGGCTCGTGGGTTGGGTGTCGGGCATGGTGCGCCGGCTGCAGTCGGGCTATATCTATCACTACGCTTTCGGCATGATCATTGGTGTTTTTGTGCTCATGACGTATTTCGTCTGGCTCAACTGACAAGACAAGCCACTAAAAAGAACCGGGAAGAAAAAGAATGGGTTTGTTGAGCCTTGCCATCTGGACGCCGATCGTGTTTGGTGTCGTGTTGCTGGCGCTGGGACGGGATGATCAGGCACGTAGCGTGCGCTGGATCGCCCTCATCGGTGCCGTGGTCAGCCTTCTGGTGACCTTGCCTCTCTACAGCGGCTTCCAGCTGGGCACGTCCAGCATGCAGTTCGTCGAAAAGGGCGCGTGGATCCAGCGCTTCAATGTCAATTACCACGTGGGCGTGGACGGCATTTCGCTGTGGTTTGTGTTGCTGACCGCGTTTATCAACGTGGTGGTCATCATTGCCAGCTGGGAGTCGATCACCAGCCGGGTCAACCAGTACATGGCGTCTTTCATGATATTGAGCGGCCTGATGATCGGCGTTTTTTCAGCGCTGGATGGCCTGCTGTTTTACGTGTTCTTCGAAGCCACGTTGATACCGATGTACCTCATCATCGGTATCTGGGGCGGACCTAACAAGATTTACGCCGCCTTCAAGTTCTTTCTGTATACGCTGCTCGGTTCCCTGCTGATGCTGGTGGCGCTGATCTTCCTGTACAACAAATCCGGCGGCAGCTTCGACATCCTGACCTGGCACAAACTCCCGCTCACCAGCCCGGTGCAGGCGCTTCTTTTCTTCGCTTTCTTCGCCGCATTTGCCGTGAAGGTGCCGATGTGGCCTGTCCATACCTGGCTGCCCGATGTCCACGTCGAGGCGCCTACCGGCGGTTCAGCCGTGCTGGCAGCCATCATGCTCAAGCTGGGCGCCTATGGTTTCCTGCGCTTTTCGCTGCCCATTGCACCTGATGCGTCGCGGGAATGGGCATGGCTCATCATTGCCTTGTCGCTGACGGCCGTGATCTATGTCGGTCTGGTCGCGCTGGTGCAGCAGGACATGAAGAAACTTGTGGCTTATTCCTCAGTCGCGCACATGGGGTTTGTAACGCTAGGGTTTTTCATCTTTAACGATCTCGGTGTTTCGGGCGGCATCGTGCAGATGATTGCGCACGGGTTCGTCTCCGGTGCCATGTTCCTGTGTATCGGCGTGCTGTATGACCGCGTCCATTCCCGTGAGATTTCAAGTTATGGTGGCGTGGTGAACACCATGCCGAAGTTTGCGGCGTTCGCCCTGTTTTTCGCGATGGCCAACTGCGGCTTGCCCGGCACGGCAGGTTTCGTCGGCGAATGGATGGTAATACTGGGTGCGGTCAAGTTCAACTTCTGGATCGGTGCCGCGTCGGCCACTGCGCTCATTTTCGGCGCAGCCTACACGCTGTGGATGTTCAAGCGGGTGTACCTCGGACCTGTCGCCAACGAGGATGTGAAAAAGCTGGTTGACATCAATGCGCGCGAGTTCCTCATGCTCGCCTTGCTGGCCATTGCCGTTCTCTACATGGGCCTGTATCCCAAGCCCTTCACCGACGTGATGAACACCTCGGTTGCGGACCTGCTCAAGCACGTGGCCACGTCCAAACTGAACTAATGCAGAAGAATTCAGATGATTGACAAACTCTCCTGGATCGCGGTTTACCCCGAGATCGTCCTCCTGATCATGGCCTGCGTGATTGCGCTGGCAGATCTGTGGGTGAAAAGTCCCCGCCGTACGGCGACCTACGTGCTCACCTTGCTCACGCTGGGCGTCGTTGCAGCCATGGAAGCCACCTACGCCACCACAGGGCGGACCTTCTACGGCTTTGGCAACATGGTGGTCGTGGACCCCATGGGTGGGTGGCTCAAGTTTTTTGCCACCATCAGCGTGATGGCCACGCTGGTCTATGGGCGCCCCTATGCCGGCGACCGGGGCATGTTGCACGGCGGCGAGTTTTTCACGCTGTCGCTGTTTGCCCTGCTGGGCATGTTCGTGATGATTTCCGGTCACAACTTTCTTGTGATCTACATGGGCCTGGAACTGCTGACGCTTTCCAGCTATGCGCTGGTGGCCCTGCGCCGCGACAGTGCCATTGCCAGCGAAGCCGCCATGAAGTACTTTGTGCTGGGTGCGCTCGCCTCCGGCTTTCTGCTGTATGGCCTCTCGATGCTTTACGGCGCCACGGGTTCGCTTGACCTCAACGAAGTCTTCAACGCCATTGCCAGCCGACAGGTCAAGCATCAGGTACTGGTCTTTGGTCTGGTATTCATCGTTGCCGGTCTGGCCTTCAAGCTTGGCGCGGTGCCGTTTCACATGTGGCTGCCCGATGTGTATCAGGGCGCGCCGACGGCGGTCACGCTGCTGATTGGTGGCGCGCCGCAGCTCGCCGCATTCGCCATCTGCATCCGGCTTCT
>NCGI01000116.1 GCA_002256925.1 Polaromonas sp. 28-63-22 | reverse complement strand
GCTGGCGCAGCCAGACTGGCCACGAAGAGCGCGCCAGCACTCGCGAAGGCGCGCCGGGAAACGGATGGTGGGTAAGGCATGAAACTCCCTCGTCTTGATTTTTCTCAAGACTAAGGGAGCCCCTACAAACGGGCATCGGGAACATCCCGTGCGGGTAATCACTGAACGGTCGCACGAATCGCCAGCACGTTACGGATCGTTACCGTTGCCTGCTTATACAGGTGTGCAACAACGACCGTGCGGCGCCCCGCAGCCGCTAGGCACTGTCAGCGGTATCCCGCAAAAAGAATGGCAACATTGACCAGCATGGCGAGCGCCCAGATCGCCGACCGCGCCTTGGCCAGATCCGCCACATACATGATGATGTAGGCGATGCGCAGCATGACGAACATCAGCGCCAGGATGTCGAGCCGGGTCTGCCCCGCCTGCAGGCTGTGCGCAATGATGACTGCGGCAAAGAAAAAAGGCAGTGCCTCGAAGGTATTGGCCTGCGCCGCATTGGCCCGGCCGCGCCAGTCGGTTTGCCGGGCCAGCCAGCCGCGCGGATTGTTGTTGTCGTAGCCGCCCTTGCCGGGCGGGGTGGCGAACATGCCGTACTTGGCGATACCGGCGCAGACGATGGGCAACAGGGCTGCCGCCAGGACACACCAGTAAGCGACGGTGAAGCGGGCAAACGTCATGGCTGGCTACTTTCTTGGGTGAGTTTTTGGTTGCTGTTTGCTGTTTGCTGTTTGCGCCAGCGGTACTGGCCATTTTTCTGGCCCTAGCGGCGATCCACCAGCGCATGCGCTATCGTGCCAAGGTCAACATATTCGAGTTCACTGCCTACCGGCACACCGCGCGCCAGCCGCGTGACCTGCACACCGCGGCTTTTCAGGGCCTGGGCGATGACGTGGGCGGTGGCCTCGCCTTCTGCGGTGAAATTGGTGGCCAGGATAACTTCCTGGACTTCTCGCAAACTGGCATCTGCAACCTCGCCGGCCGCATCCCTGGGCACGACCCGGTCAAACAGTTTTTGCAGGCCGATGTCGTTGGGGCCGATGCCATCGAGGGGACTCAACTTGCCCATCAAAACAAAGTAAAGGCCCTTGTAGGCCAGCGTGCGCTCCAGCGCGGCCTGGTCGGCCGGTGTTTCCACCACGCACAATTTGCTGCGGTCGCGCTGCGGGTTGCTGCAGGTGACGCACAGATCGCGCTCGGTCAGCGTGTTGCAGAGGGCGCAATGCCTGACGCTGCTGACAGCGTGCTCCAGCGCGCGCGCCATCTGGAGTGCGCCCGCCTTGTCATGCTGGAGCAGATGAAAGGCCATGCGGGCGGCCGACTTGACGCCGACGCCGGGGAGCTTGCGCAAGGCCTGGATCAGGCCTTCTACGGCGTTGGAGTCGGGCATTGAATTGAAGACAGAAATTCGGGGAGAAAGACTTGATCAGTTGGGGACAGAGCGACCGGGCGCTTCGCGCGTCGGTCGGTCCATCCCACAAGGAACTAGAAGGGCATTTTCATCCCGCCGGGAAGCGCCGGCATGCCTGCGGTCAGCTTGCCCATGCGTTCGGCGCTCACTTCTTCGGCCTTGCGCACGGCGGCATTGAAGGCTGCGGCCACCAGGTCTTCCAGCATGTCCTTGTCGTCGGCCAGCAGGCTGGGATCGATTTCAATGCGCTTGACGTCATGCTTGCAGGTCATGGTCACCTTGACCAGACCAGCGCCCGCTTCGGCGGTGACTTCCACAAAAGCCAGCTCGTCCTGGGCTTTCTTGAGGTTTTCCTGCATCGCCTGCGCCTGTTTCATGAGGCCGGCAAGTTGTCCTTTGTTGAACATGGTGATCCTTTAAATTCGGGTGCTGAAAAATGGAAGAACGGTAAAGATAAATGCGGGCTGCTGCTGGTCGATCATATCGGCCGGGGCGCGATGGGTTTGATGCTGCCCGGCACGATTTTGGCGCCCCAGTCGCGAATCATGTCCTGCACGAACGGATCGTTGTGAATCTTTTCCTCGGCGGCGCGCTGCCGTTCTGCCAGCGCAGCGGCGTTGCGGCGCGCCGGCGAGTCGGCAACCGCACCAATCTCGACGTTCACCCGGATGGCGGCGTCGCCGAGCGCGGTTTGCAGCGCAAGCTGGAGCTTTTCCCGGGCGGCGCTCTGGTTCAGGGACTCACGCTCGACGCGCAGCGTCCACACGCCTTCGGCCTGCGCACAAAGCTGCGACTGCAGCGCCAGCTCGCGCGTGAGTGCGCCCACGGCATCGCTGGCGACCAGCTGGTTGACCGTCTGGCTCCACACATCCCCCAGGGGCGACGTATCGGGCGACGCGGAAATCAGCGCGGCAGGCGAAGCCGGCACCTCATGGCCCCGGTCTGCCGACTTGACGACGGCCTGCCTTGCGGGCGCAGGGGGCTGGGCGGGCTGCGAGGAGGCTCCATGGTCGGGCGCTGCGAGGGTGTCGCTCCCTGCAGGCAACGAAGCGCGTTCCAGACTCGCTCCTGAATTCATAGCTGCTGGCGCAGGTTCTATATGGGCTGCAGGCCTTTTCTTCTCTGAATCCTGGCCTGGCACGGGTGACGGACGGCTGGCCGGCGCCTGCGCTGCTGCGGCGGGCGCTGGCTGCCCGGCTACTTGCGCGGGACGCTGTGCAGGCCCCGTTGGTCCAGCCTCAAACGGCGACTTTTTTCCCGGCTCGGCGGCGCTCCCCTGCACAGCTTGCGCTGCCGCAGCTGGCTTGAAGGCCAGCAGACGCAGCAGCACCATGGTCAGGCCTGCGTACTCATCGGGCGCCAAGCCCAACTCGCTGCGGCCGTGCAGACACAGGCTGTAGAGAAGCTGCGTTTCATCGGCGGGCATGGCGCGGGCCAGCCGGGCGGTTTCGGCAATGTCCGGGTCGGTGTCGTCATCACCGTCGCCGATGCCCGGCACAGCCTGAAGCACCGCCATGCGCTGAAGCACCGTCGTCATTTCTTCGAGCGTGGATGCCGCGCTCAGGCCGTTCAGGCGCAGCGCTTCCGAGGTCTCCACCACCGTGCGGCCATCGCCACCGGCCAATGCACCCAGCAGGCGGAACACATAGCTGCGGTCAACACTGCCAAGCATGGTGCGCACACTGGCTTCGTCGAGCTGCCCCGAACCGAAAGCTATTGCCTGGTCGGCCAGCGACAGCGCGTCGCGCATCGAACCGCGCGCTGCGCGTGCCAGCAGGCGCAGCGCCTGCGGCTCGGCGGGCACATGCTCAAGCCCCAGCACCTCCACCAGATGCTCCAGAATCGTCTCCGGTGCCATCGGCCGCAGGTTGAACTGCAGGCAACGCGAGAGCACGGTGGCCGGCACTTTTTGCGGGTCGGTCGTGGCCAGCACGAATTTGAGGTAGTCGGGCGGTTCTTCCAGCGTCTTGAGCATGGCGTTGAACGCCGTGTTGGTCAGCATGTGCACCTCGTCGATCATGAAGACCTTGAAGCGACCCACCACGGGCTTGTAAACCGCCTGTTCGAGAAGTTGCGCGATTTCGTCCACACCACGGTTGGAGGCCGCGTCGAGCTCGGTGTAATCGACAAACCGTCCGCTGTCGATATCGGTGCAGGCCTGACACACGCCGCACGGCTGGTCAGTGATGCCGCCCTGCCCGTCAGCACCCAGGCAATTGAGCGATTTGGCCAGGATGCGCGAGATGGTGGTTTTACCCACGCCGCGCGTTCCGGTGAACAGGTAGGCGTGATGCAGGCGCTGCGTCTTCAGCGCATTGCCCAAGGCCTGCACCACATGCGCCTGACCCACCATTTCAGAGAAATTTCGGGGCCGGTATTTGCGCGCGAGGACGAGATAGGACATGGAGGCATTCTAAATTGCCCGGCTGCCGGCCTACCCGGCAGCAAAGGCCCGTTCGAACAGCCCGCAAACCGGCAAGGACGATGGCACCTGCCTTACAATAGAGGTGACGGGCCTTCCCGCATGGTAAAGCGGCATGGTAAAGCGGCCAACCGGGTCAGATGGGGAACCAAGCAGCCCTAACTGCGGAGCCAGTGCCGGGGTCAAGGTCCGTCACCTTACATCATCGAAACCCATAGTCCATGCGGTTTCCAAGCCCAGAGCGGCTTTCCAGACTGCCTCTGTGACACCTGTTTGTAGCACCTACGTCAATCAACCATGACTGATAAAGCTGTGTTACCTCCAACAGGAATGAAGCAAAGGGGTGTTTAAAAACTCGTTCGAGTCATCCGTCTCGCTGAAAGCGGACGTCCTTCGACATCGAAGTAGACTGCCTAACATCGGCCCGCTCGAGGCTGCATTCCAGTTGGAGGATTGATGGATTATTTTGTCTTTGCTGTTGTGGCTGCGGTGGTTGCTTACTACATGTTCTTCCGAAAGAACAAAAATCCTGGCGGATACAACGCGGGAAACGCGCCCCCTCAAAGACAGTCGCCTGCCACGTCCAGCGACAGCGACCGCCAGCTCGTTTCAAATAAAAGCCAGATCGACTACCTGAAGGCCCAATGGACTGCTGCGGAGAAGCAAAGGGACTCGGGGCAAGCGTCAACCTTTCCCGAATGGTTCTTCGACCCCGTGACAGAGCGCCAGCTTAAACGCTTGAAAAGCGATGGAACGGAGATTTCTGGCGGGGCAGTTACTAAGGGTGCCGCGTCCGACCTCATTGGCCTGCGGGAGCCAATCGAGGAGGAAGACTGCGACCTCCTGAAATTTTTCAAGTTGTCCACCAAAGGGATGAACCAGACCATTGGGAGGTATGAAGCCAAACGTCTTCTGTCGAATCTCGAAAACGAGGCCGCGTGGAAAGCACGCCCCGCAGAACCAATGCAGAAAGAGTATTTGAAGTTCTTCGGACTTCCTGCCCCTAAAGGCCTCACGGCCTCTGAAGCTCAAAAGTTAATTGCGGGTCACACGGAAGAGGCGGAAGGCTGGGACGAAAAAAAGGCCGCAGAATGGGAGGCTTTCGAGTCAATCGAGAACGACCTGGCAGACCCGGAAACTCGTGAGGACTACAACATCAAGAAACCTTCCTTGACCGCTATCAGAGAAGCAATGGCAGTCCTACGGGCCACAGGGCAAGACGCGGACGATATCCAAGCAGTTGTCGATCAACTCATTGAAATGAAGCCGGAACTCGAAAGGGGCAGCTAATCCGTTCGTCCGGTTAAACTGGCAGTTCGCTGTGACACAACTATGTGACACCTAGCGCAGCAGGAACCTCTCGGAACCCGCATGGATATTGGGTTTGGAATTTTCGATGGTCGAGTCAAGGTCCGTCACCTTACATCATCGAAACGCATAGCTCATGCGGTTTCTCGAAACGCATAGCTCATGCGGTTTCCGCACCCATCGTCCAAGAGCCAGACTCAGGCCAGACTCAGGTCCGACACGGACGGGTTCTAGGCGACCGCCTCGGGCGTCACCACGACCGTCAGCCAGTAGCCGGCGATCTGGCCTATCGCCTTGACGAAGTTGTCGAAGTCCACCGGCTTGGTAATGTAGGAATTGCAGCGCAGGCCGTACATCTTCTGGATGTCGGCGGCCTCGTACGATGTGGTCAGGACCACCACTGGCAGGTGGCGCAGCTTGTCATCCTTGACGATTTCCTTCAACACCTCGTGCCCGTCCATCACGGGCATGTGCATGTCGAGCAAGATCAGGTCGGGACTGGGAACGTTGGCGTAAGGCCCCTCTTTTCTCAGAAACTGCAGACATTTCTCGCCATTGTCGACATGGTGCAGATTGACGCGCAGGCTGGCAGCGTCAAAAGCTTCCCGGGCCAGGAAAACGTCGTCTTCGTTGTCGTCCACCAGCAAAATTTCAGCGATCCGGCTTTCGGCAACAGGTGTAATTTTCATGGCACGGGCCTTTCTGAAGCAATGTTCGGAATCGTGAAGTAAGAAATACTTCCCTCTTACACCACGGATGTTATCCAGATTTTCCCGCTTTGGCGCTCCACCACCCGTCGGCACACGGCCAGGCCAGTGCCGGTGCGGGCATATTCGTGCTGTGTATGCAGGCGCTTGAACACCTCGAAAATCTTGTCGTGATGTCTGGCATCGATACCAATGCCGTTGTCAGCCACCGAAAACACCCAGCCCTGCGTATCCCGCCCGGCGGTCATGCGCACGCGAGGCTCGCGGTCGCGGCAGTACTTGATTTCGTTGCTCACCAGATTGAGAAAAAGCTGCACCATTTGGGTGCGATACCCATGACTTCAGGCAGGACGTCCATCGTGACCTGCGCACTGATTTGACGAAGGGCCGCTTCCAGCAAGTGGACCACTTCCTGCACCATGTCGGCGCAGTTGACGAGCGCAAACGGCCGGACCTCGGAATGCAGGCGCGCGCCCGATCTCGGCAAAGCGCTGGATATGTCAGGCGTGGGCTGCGCGAAAACGCGCGGGCATCAAGGTTTACAGCCGCTCGCCCAGCATCTCCACGGCCACCCAGCCAAACATTTTTTCGGCTGACGGGTTGTACGGCCCAAGGTCCGTCACCTTTTTTGTCAGTTGCCCACCAGCAACTGCGTTCGGTCCGTGAGATTTTTACGGCATTTCGCCGGGTAGGACTACTACGGTTAGCCAATAGCCAGCCAACTGTCCAATCACCTTGACAAACTTGTCGAAGTCAACCGGCTTGGTGATGTAGGAATTACAGCGTAGTTCGTACATTTTGTGGATGTCTGCCGCCTCATAAGAAGTTGTCAACACCACCACCGGCAAGTGGCGAAGCTTCTCGTCCTTCACGATCTCTGACAACACCTGATGACCATCCATGACGGGCATGTGCATGTCGAGCAGGATGAGATCCGGACTGACCTCACCTGAGTAAGGGCCCTCCTTGCGCAAAAATTGAAGTGCCTTGAGGCCATTGTCGACGTGATGCAGATTGACGCGCAGTTTTGCCTCGTCGAAGGCTGCACGCGTCAGAAAAACATCGTCCTCATTGTCATCAATTAGCAAAATCTCGGCAATTCGGCTTTCGCCAATCGGAGTGAGTTTCATGTCCGGCTGCTTTCTGGTGAAGTGTGCGGTATCGAAAACTTGAAGGTGCTGCCCTCTCCCACTACCGATGTTATCCATATTTTTCCGCCGTGGCGCTCAACGACGCGGCGGCACACAGACAGGCCGATGCCGGTTCCGGAATACTCCTTCTGGGTGTGCAGTCGCTTGAAGACCTCAAACACCTTGTCGTGGTGTTTTTCCTCGATTCCAATGCCGTTGTCTGCCACTGAGATGACCCACTCACGCTCGCCCCTTGTCGCCGAAATATGGACGAACGGGCTGCGGTCACGGCAGTACTTGATGCCATTGCCGATCAGGTTGAGTAACAACTGGACCAATTGCGTTCGATCCCCATGGATTTCGGGCAATGCGTTGGCGGTGACGCGCGCACCCCTCTCGACAATCGCAGCGTCGAGCAGATGGATGACTTCCTCGGCTACGTCATGCAAATTGACGGGCGCAAAGGGCCTGACCTCGGAATTGAGACGCGCATACGACAGCAGGTCTTCCGAGGTCTTCCGTCAGATGTTCGAGCCGATGCACGGCGGCCGATGTGCGCCGGATCAGCGACTGTGCCTTCTCGTCGAGCTTGTCGGCGTAGTTGCGCTCGAGAATCTGCATGAACCCGCCCATCGAGCGCAAGGGTGTCTTCAGGTCGTGCGAAGCAACGAAGGCAAACTGCTGCAGGTCCAGGTTGCTGCGCTCGAGCGCTGCGTGGTCCCGCACACGGGCGGTCACGTCACGCAAAATCACGGAAAAAAGCGTCCCTTCACCCGTTACGAGTTGCGAAATCGACGCCTCCACCGGGAACTCCTCGCCGTTGGCCCGCTGACCGTACAGGACCGTGCCGTCGCCCATGCGTCTTGACATCGTACCGATCTCGGCAAAGCGCTGGATATGCCCGGCGTGGGCTGCGCGAAAACGCGCCGGAATCAACGTGTCGAGCCGTTTGCCCAGCATCTCCACGGCCGGCCAGCCAAACATTTTTTCAGCCGCCGGGTTGTACAGGACGATGCACTGGTCCTTGTCCACCGTCAGGATCGCGTCGGTCGCCGATTCGACAATGCCGCGCATGCGGGCCTCGCTGCCCCTCAGGGCCTCATCGGCTTCGGCCAGCATCAGGGAAGCCCGCGTCAGCGCCTTGCCGACCTCATCGGCCTCGCGAATCGCCAAGGCGGGCACCGCGACCGCCTTGCCGTCGCCCAGTGCCAGCGCCGAGGCGCTCAGCGTCCGGATGGAGCGTGCGATACGCCCGCCCATGACCCAGGCAATTCCGAGCGCGCTGCACAGCAACAGCACCGCCAGGCCGCCGAGCAGCCAGAGCGAACGCCACAGGTCTGCCGTCAGGCTCGAAACGGGCGTGCCGATGGCCACCGCCCAGCGCGAGGTCGGCGAACGCACGAACACGGTCAGCACCCGAATGCCCTCCAGCGAAACCAGTTCGAAAGCACTTTCGTCCTCGGAATTCAAGCGCTCCAAAAGGCCAGACGCCACGGGCTTTCCGATGAACCTGTCGATTTCATGGGTGCGTGCGACGACCGTGCCGGACGCATCGGCAATGACCGCAATCCGGTCCGCACCAAACCGCCGCTCGAGCAACAACTTCTGGAAATACGAGGGCAACATGACCCCCACCAGGTAGTGGGTGAATTCCGGGCCGCCACGCACGGGTACCGCCACCCGGATCACCGACCGGTTCAGAACAGGCCCCATCAGCAGGTTCGAGATGCTTGCCCGCCCGGTGGCCAAAACGCTTTCGAACTGCACCAGGCTGAGGGCCTTCGGCAAGGACTGCCCAAACGGCGCAGCAGTATTCATCAACTGCTGGCCGCCGGGCTTGATCAGCGTGATGTTGTTGATGCTGCTGTTGGCAATCGCACGCGCGCTTTGCGCGTGAAAGGCAGAGAAGTCGCGGCTCGCAATCGACGGCGAGGTCGATAGCGCGTGCAGGGTCCGCTCGGCGCCGACAAATTCCCCATCAACTGCGAGCATCAGTGCGCGGGCTGCATCGAGGGAATCGCTGACCAGCCGGGCCCGGCTGCGCTGGTAGTCGTCATGGAGCAGCACGGCAGCCATCAGGATGGCCGGAATCAGGCAGGCCGCCACCAGGCGGGCCAGGCCAGAGCGAATGGACAGAATACGTTGTGATTTCACGAATCTTGACCTGTGCGGAAGATGGCGTTGATGCGGACTTGGCGAGCTGGGCTTGAGAGGTGAAACCCAGCGCCCTTCGGCAGAAAACGGCAGGCCCGATGGTAAATCGTCGCCAGTACAGGAACGTTGTTTAAATGCCGCAAACCGCTTAATTAGTGCTCGCCCTCGACCGGCCCCGACTTGTAAACCTCTTCAATCGCCGTTGTCGTATTGAGCGCATGCTCGGCCAGCTGGCTGGAGGCGAGGGCCAGGGTCGCCAGCGGGTAGGTGCCGCTGATCACGCCCCGGTAGGCAATTTCAGCCCCGACCGGCTCGCTTCCCAGCCCTTCCGTCGCAGCGACGATGCACGCTTCAAGGCTGCCCAGGCCTTCGTCGCCATACAGGTCTTCGCCTTCGTAACTCACGCGGTAGTCAAATTGGTCCTCGCCGACCTGGTCAATATTGAAACGTACGATCATGAATGGTTTTTTCCGGTATTCTTTTCGCTATGAATTTGATAGCTGCTGGCGCAGGTAATACCTGGGCTGCAGGCCTAAAACGCTTAAAACACCATGGCCCGCAGCAGTTCCACTGGCAAAGCAGGCGGTGAGCAGGTGGCCGCCGGTGGGAGCCTCCCAGTCGAGCATTTCGCCGGCGCAAAAAACGGGTGGCCGGGCGAGTTCAGGGGCCTTCAGTTGCAGCTGCGGCGTCATCGCCTCGAACAGCACGCCGCCCGCGCTGCTGATGGCTTCGTCGATCGGCCGCGCTGCCACCACGCGCACCGGCAGCGCCTTGATACCGGCGGCGAGCCGCACCGGGTCGGCGATGGCGTCCTTGCCCAGCACTTCGTAGAGCATCGCCGCCTTGATGCCGTCAAGGCTCAAGCGGCTTTTCAGGTGGCTCGACAGCGAGCGCGAGCCGCGCGGGTGACGCACTTCCACCAGCACCTGTTCGTGCGACCGGTCGGGCAGCAGGTCGAGCATGAAGGTGGCGCTGCCGTGCGCGGCGATTTCGTCGCGCAGCAGGCTGGAGGCCGCATACACCAAGCTGCCCTCCACACCTGTGGCGGTGGCGACGAATTCACCCTTGCGGCTGAAGCTGCGCCCCTGCGAATCGGTGAAATGAATCGCCACCGATTTGAACGGCTGGCCGGCGAAACGGCTGGCAAAGTGTTCGGTCCAGCCGGGCTGGGTGGACGGGCCTTTGCCGACCAGGTCCCTGAAAAATTCGCGGCGCGTCTCCAGTGCATCGGCAGGGTCGGGCACGGCCGCGCCGACGTCGAATCCGCAGTTCGACGGCTGCAGCCTGGCCACCATGACGCCCCGCTTCTCCAGCAACGGCACCCAGGCGCCATCAGAGCCCAGTCTCGCCCAGCTGCCGCCGCCCAGGGCCAGCACCACGGCGTCGGCCTGCACCGGCACATCGCCGTCGGGCGTTGAAAAAACAAGCGCGCCCTCGTCCGACCAGCCGAGCCAGCGGTGGCGCATGAAAAACTGTACCCCCGCGCCGCGCAGCCGGTGCAGCCAGGCGCGCAGCAGCGGCGCGGCTTTCATGTCTTTCGGGAAGACGCGGCCCGAACTGCCGACGAAGGTTTCGACGCCAAGTGTTTCGGCCCAGGCGCGCAGCTCGGTGGGGCCAAAGGCACTGAGCATTGGCTGCAGGTCGGCGCTGCGGCTGCCGTAGCGGCTCAAAAACGGCTCTGCCGGTTCCGCATGCGTCAGGTTCAGGCCGCCCTTGCCGGCCAGCAGGAACTTGCGGCCGACCGACGGCATGGCGTCGTACACCGCAATGTGGGCTGCGGCCGGGCCGGCGCTGGCCAGAACTTCGGCGGCCATGAGGCCGGCCGGGCCGCCGCCGATGATGACGATGCGCGGTACGTGGGGGGTGGTTTGAGGGTCGTTCAATGAAAAATCCGTTGGCCCGGGACGTCAATCAAGGGGGCTGGGTAAGCTGAAGTACCGATTGTGAACGCCTGCCGCGCATCAGGCGACCGCTGCCCTGGAAAAAGGGGCGGCTATTCGCCGCCCTGCAGCAGCTCGCCAACCCCCTAGCCGACGTGCACCCGCTACGTTTTTTATAGCTGCTCGCGCAGGTACTGCCTTGGCTGGAGCACTAAAAGGCTTGAAAATACGCTGCCCAAAGCACTCCGGACCGCGCATTCACAGGACCTCGACCAAGGTGCCGCGCCCGGTCAAAAACGCCGCCTTCACCGTGGCGCCCGGGTAGGCACGTTGCACGGCAGCCCGGTAAGTCTGCATCTGCGCGATGAGCGCTGGTTGCCGCTCCGGTGCATCGGCCGATTTGTAGTCGAGCACCCACCAGTGGCCTTCGTGGCCCGCGTCCTGGCGCTGCACCAGCCTGTCCAGCCGCAGGGCCTGGCCTTCGTGCACCAGGTCCATCTCGTTGCCCTGCCAGGCCAGCACATCAGCCTGCCAGGCCCAGGCGCCCTCGCCTGCCAGAATGCGCTGCGCCAGGGCTTGCGCCCGCGCGGCCTGCGCCGGGCTCAGTACGAATTCGCGCGTCACGGCAGCCACCTGCGCGGCTGTGCTGGCGCCGCCCCATTCCAGCAGGCGGTGCATGGCCTTGCCGATGCGGGCCTGGGCCGAGTCGTCGTCCTCGCGCGCCCCGGGCGACAGGCTGCCCACGTCCACAGGCGGCAGCGCGGCCAGCACGGGCAAGGTCGGCAGGTTGAACACGCCGGCATCGCTTTCCTGGCTGTTGTCGCTGTCGCCAGCCGGCGCGGCCTCGGTGGAGGGTGCCGACACAGGGCACTCCAAGGGGCACGGTTGCGCCAGCGGCGTCAAACGCTGCCACCAGCTGTCGGTGGTGGCGCGGTACGGCTCGATCGACGAGATCACCAGGGTGTGCCGCGCGCGCGTCAGGGCCACATACAGGGCGTTGAGTTCTTCCCGCTGCCGCGCAGCCTGCTCGGCAGCCAGTGCCTCTGCCGCGCAGGCAGGCGGGCGGCTTTCACTGACCAGAAAGGCGAATTTCTGCGGGAAGGCGGCCTCACCGGGCCAGTCGATCAGCACGCCCATGCTCTCGGCGTTGCGCTCGGGCGTGTCGGTGTCGAGCAGCAACACGGCTTCGGCCTCCAGCCCCTTGGCGCCGTGGATGGTCAGCAGCCGAACCGCGCCTTCGCTGACGGTCGCCGGCGCGAGCGTGCCACCGGCTTTCAGGGCACGCACCAGGCCGTAAGGCGTGGCGTACCGCCCGCCGTCCAGATCAAGCGCGACCGACAGCAGCGCGCGCAGATTGGCAAGCACCGCCTGCAGCTGCACCGGCGGCGCGGCGGCGGCAAAACGCGCCAGCACGTCGCCGTCGTCGTAGATGGCCTGCAGCGCATCGTGCGGCGGCAGGCTGTCGAGCCAGCTCTTCCATCGCATCAAAATAGCCCCCAGCCCATGCAAATCATGCGTGAGCAGCTCCGTTTTTTGTAGCAAGTGATGCCACGGCAGCGCGTCCTTGCGCTGCAGCAGCGCGAGCTGCACCAGGCTTGCATCGGCCAGACCAAAGAGCGGTGAACGCAGCGCCCGCGCCAGCGACAGGTCGTGCTGCGGCGACACCAGCACGTCGAGCAGCGCGACGATGTCGAGCACTTCGCAGCACTCGATCAGATCGGTTTTTTCGCCAATCTGCGCCGCGATCCCCAGTGCCCGAAGCTCGTCCTGCAAGGGCAGCAAGCCGGCGCGCTTGCGTGCCAGCACCATCACCTCATCGGGCTTCAGGCCACAGGCAACTTGCGAAGCAATCCACGCTGCGGCCTGCCGCGCTTCCTGCGTGCGCAGGGTCTCCTCGGGCAGCTCGCGCGGCGTGTTCAGGCTGTCGCGCCAGGGAGCAGCCAGCGGCGACGCGGCCTCCGGCCTCCCGCGTGGAATCGGCGGCAGGCTCACCACCGACCCGGCCAAGCCCGATGCTGTGGTGTGCTCGCGAAAGCCGTCGTAGCCGTCAGCTTCCCGAGCCTGCCGCATCACCGCGTTGACGGTGTTGATCACCGCCACCGCATTGCGGCGGGTGTGATCACAGCTGAGCAGGTCGCCGCCCAGGCCTTCCACGACAAATTTTTGTGCCGCCAGAAACACTTGCGGTTCAGCCCGGCGAAAGCGGTAAATGCTTTGCTTCGGGTCACCGACCAGGAACACGCTGGGCGCCATGCCCGCACCCACGGCGCCGCCATAACCGCTCAGCCACGACGACAGCGCCTGCCATTGCAAGGGGTTGGTATCCTGAAATTCGTCGATCATCAGATGCCGGATGCGCGCGTCGAGCCGCTCCTGCACCCAGCCTGAGAGCACCGGGTCGGTGAGCAGTTCCAGCGCGGCGCGTTCGACGTCGTTCATGTCCACCCAGCCGCGTTCACGCTTGAGCAGCGTGAACTGCGCGATCAGGGCGCGGGCCAGGCGGGCCATGCGCCGCTGGTAGTCCCACGCGTCGCGTTGCTGGCAGGCCGCCACGCTGCGCAGCACCAGGTCTTGTGCCTGCCGCACACTGGCGATGCCGATGATTTTTTCACCGAACTTGCGCGGCGAACCGGTCGCCGTCAGCAGCGCGGCAAACACGGCCGGTGTGTCGCCGGCGCTCAGCGCCTGTTCCAGCTCGGCGCCCTTGGCCGAATACGTCACGGCACTGGCGCGGCCCAGTGCGCTGGCGGCTTCGAAGAGTAACTGCCGGTTCGCGGGGTCTCCGGTCAGCGCCTGTTCAGGCGAATCAAACCCGGCCCATTCGGGGAACTGCGCGCCAAACGCCTGCACCGATGCGTCCACCACGCCCTGTTCATCGGCCAGCGCGAACTCCACCCGCTTGTCGAGCGCCGCCTGCAGGGCCTTGCCGGCCTGGGAACGGCCATGCGCCTGTACCACGGCGTCGAAATCGGCACGCAGCGAGGCGTCGGCCACCACCGCGGCATAAAAGCGTCGCCACACCAGCGCCCGGGCCGGCTTGTCGTCTTCCAGCAGTTCGTAGTTGACCGGCAACCCCAGGCGCTGCACGACCGCCACCGGTGCGTTGCGCAGCAAGGCGGCAAACCAGCTGTGGAAGGTGCGAATCTGCACCGAGCGTCCGCTGGCGAGCACCGAGCGATATAAATTTGATAGCTGCCTGCGCAAGTCCTGATTGGGCTGCAGGCCTTTTTGACTTGAAGTTTCGGGCTTGACGCCGCGAATGGCCAGTTCCCGCAGCAGCGTGTCGTCGTCGCGCCCGCACGATGCGCGACACCAGCATCCAGGTCTTGCCAGAACCCGCGCAGGCTTCAACCGCCACGCTGCGGCGCGGGTCGCAGGCAATCGCGTAGAAAGCCTCGGCGGACACGGTCCGCCCATTGGATTGGTAGGCTGCGGAAGGGGTTGTCGTCATGAGCCCGACCTATTCATGAGAGCAGGCATCCCATACCAGCAGGGGCCGCGGGACTGGCTCTGCCGGACCGCAGGCGCAGCGGCCCCCTCGGGGGGGCAGGGAGTTACACGCAGTGAACGACCGTGGGGGCATAGCTATTTCCAGAAATCCTTGCGGCACAGCCCGCGCGCCGCGCAGTAGTCGCAGGCCTTGCCTTCACCCAGCGCGGGCAGCGCTGCACCCTGCTCCAGGCGTTCCATGTCGTCGCGAATGCCTTCGATCAACTCGTCACGCAGACCGACGATGTCGGGCTGGGTGTAGGTTTTCGTCGGCTCCTTTTCACCCAGGTTGACATACGCGGCGGCCAGGGTGTCGTCTTCGATCAAGGCGGCGTAAAACGCCAGCTGCGTGTCTTCCTGGCCGCTTTTGATGCGTTCAGCCGTGGTGGAGCGCGGCTCGGTCTTGTAATCGATCAGCAGCGCGTGGCCATCGCTCTGGCGGTCCATGCGGTCGATCTTTCCGATCAGTGTCAGACGGCCCAGCGGCATGCTGAGTGACGCCTCGCCCACGTCAAAAACCGCGCCGGTCGCTTCATGCTCAGCCAGCCACGCCAGGTAGCCTTCGCGCACGCGCGGCCAGATCGCCGCGAACGGCAGGAACTCACTTTCGCTCAGGGCAAGCTCCTGGGTGGCGCGTTCAGCCGCTATGTTAATCATAGCTACTCGCGCAGGTATATCCTGGGCTGCAGCCGTTTTTAGTATGTCATGGAAGATCTTCAGCAGGCTGTGCAGCCAGTTGCCGAAATCGCGCTTGCCCAACTCGCTTTCAAGCTCGTCGGGCGCCTGCAGCCTGAGCTGGCGCAACGCAAAAAACCGGTACGGGCAGCGGCGCAGGTCTTCATAGGCGCTGGCCGACAGGCGGGTCACGGGCAGTGCGTCACCGGTGGGCAGCGGGCGCGGCGTGGGACGCGCCGGCACCGCGCGCGGCAGACGCGGGTCGGGCGCGAAGGTGATGACGTGGTCGAGCAGGATCTCCTGCACAAACCCGCTGGGCACCAGACGTTCGCCAGCCTCGCTGGCGCGCCACAGCACGTCCACATGCGCATGCCGCAAGGCATAGGCCCATGCCTGCCGCTGCGCTTTAGCCAGCGATTGACGCGACGGCAGCCCGAGCAGTTCACGCTGCGCCGGCGTCCACGGGCCAGAAGGCTCGGGCGATACGGGCAGACGGATTTCATCGCAGCCGGGCAGCACCACCGCCTGCATGGGTCGTCCGAGCAGCTGCGCCAGCGGCAGGATCACCACCTGCGCTTCGTTGGGTTGTACGGGGGTGAATGTGCCAGCTTCGAGCGCCTGATGAACCCAGCTGGTGAAAGCCACCAGCGTCATCGTGGGTGCGGATTCAAACTCGGCCTCGGCGCCCTCGTGCAGGCGCAACACGCTTTGCACTACCTGCCCGGCTCCGTCGAGCGCCAGCGCGTCCCACTGCCCGGACGATTGCAGGGCGCCCCGAAGGTCGCGCAGCCAGACCGGCAGGGGCCTGGCGCGGGCCAGCGCACTACGCACCGCATCGACGGCGCGGGCCACAAGCTGCGCTCGTTCAAGCGCAGGCACAGGCGCTTGCGGCAGGTCGCGCCACAGTCGAACGCCGTATTCACGCAGTTCGGTTTCAGCCGCGTCCACCGCAGCGGGCGCAAACCCGGGCGCGCTGACTGCGTTTTTGAGCCAGTCGAGCACGGCGTCGGCTGGCGCGTCCCAGGGCATGGCGCGCAGCAGGCCCATCACCGTGGCGGCTGCGCGTGTGGTGGAGAGTTTCCAGCCGGTTTCATCGCGCATGGCAACGCCGCGCTCCCCCAGCATGGCGCCGACGCGCCGCGTCAGCAGCCGGTCCTGGGCAATCAGCGCCACCGGGCTGCGCCCCTGTGCCAGATGCGCCAGCACGCACGCCGCCGCACGTCCGGCCTCGTCTTCGGCGTCGAGGGCCCGGTGCATGGCGGGACGGGGCGGCGCTGGCCTGTCGCCGGGCATCGCCGCATCCAGCGCAATCGACACCGCCGCATCAGCCGAACAAACTTGCAGCGCGGTGCCGAGCGGCTCCTGCTGAAAACCTTCCAGCACGGCCAAAAACACCGGGCGGGCCTCGAACAGCCGGTCGGTCGGGTAGCTGGACGTCGCCGCCCAGGCCAGTGCAATGCGGCCCAGCGCAGCTTCGCGCGCGAGCGCGGGCGACTCCAGATCGGCCGATAACAAAGGCGCCAGGCGCTCGCCCCATGCGACACGGTCGCCGGGCGGCACGGCGGCTGCGACGCGGGCCAGGCTCCAGGCGGCCTCCACCAGACGGCTCGCCAGCACATCCTGCTGGTTGCCGAGACCGGCCTTGTGCAGGAGCGAAGCGGCGGTGAGCGTATCGACGGCGACATCCATCTGAAGATCGGTGCCGGTGGGCACGAACGGCCCGAGCCGGCCGCCGAGCGAGCTGGCCCAGTTCATGGTGGTTTCGAACCGGGGCACAAACACGGCCGTTTCCGCGTGCTGCCCGTCTTGCGCGCCTGCGCCGTGCGCAGCCCAGGCCTTTCGCGCCCGTTGCATCAGTTGCGCATACGGCAGCAACACCACGGCGTTCGCGGGGTGCACGTGTCGGTCGCGCAGGGCCTTCTTCAGCCCGGCCATGGCTTGCTGCCAGCAGAAAGCATCGGGACAGGCGGGTGCGGCAGAAGTCAGGGGGTGCATGAGCGGGCGGACAGGAAACCGGAGGGAACAAGGATGAAAGGCGCCGTGCTGCAAGCCACGGCAACTATCGCCGCCATAGCGTGCCAGCCGTGGAAGGGTTGGCCCGGCGGGCACCGAGGCACTTGCTTTCTGCCACAATGATCGCCACTTTAGCCCTAAACCGGCAACCCGCCAGCAACCTGACAAAGGAACCAACATGGCCAGCGACCTGATCAAACATACCACCGATGCCACTTTTGAAGCCGACGTCCTGAAGTCATCCACGCCTGTGCTCGTTGACTACTGGGCCGAATGGTGTGGCCCGTGCAAGATGATCGCACCCATCCTTGATGAGGTCGCCACCGGCTACGACGGGAAATTGCAGATCGCGAAAATGAATGTTGACGAAAACCGCGACATTCCGGCGAAATTCGGCATTCGCGGCATTCCGACGCTCATGCTGTTCAAGGACGGGCAACTCGCCGCTACCAAGGTCGGTGCCATGAGCAAGGCCCAGCTGACCGCTTTCATCGATCAGCAACTGGCCTGATCGGGTCGGGCTTCTTCAGGCTGCTTCGGATGCGGCCTGTTTGGTTACCCTGCCGCGACGGAACCGTGAACCGGTTTCGCCGTCGCAAGTGCCTCAGGGCGGCTGGCAGTCCATCCCGATGCTCCGGCACCTGTTGACGCCCTCCCCGGCCTCCCGCCGCGCCCGGCCACCCCCTTCCAGCGGCCTCATCGACAGACTGATTTCCTGTCATAATCCGATTCATTCACTTGCTGGCCGCTGCCAGCCGGTTCGAGATCCCGGTTTGTAAGCCTTGCCATCCGCTGCGGCTTCTTTTCAAACCTCCCCCGTTTTTCAAACGAGCTCCGCAAGGAGTCTTCTTTCTGCACCTCTCGCAATCCAGGCAGGTAAATCCATGCACTTAAACGAACTCAAGGCACTGCACGTGTCGGAAGTCCTCAAGCAGGCTGACGAGCTTGAAATTGAAAACACCGGCCGTATGCGCAAGCAGGAGTTGATGTTCGCGATCATCAAGAAACGCTCCAAAACCGGTGAGACGATCGTTGCTGACGGCGTGCTGGAAGTGCTGCCCGACGGTTTCGGTTTCCTGCGTGCGCCTGATTCGAGCTACACCGCCTCGACCGACGACATCTACATCAGCCCGAGCCAGATTCGCCGCTTCAACCTGCACACGGGCGACATGATCGAAGGGGAAGTGCGCACGCCCAAAGACGGCGAGCGCTACTTCGCGCTGAACAAGCTCGACAAGGTCAACGACGGCGCGCCCGAGGCGAACAAACACAAGGTGATGTTCGAGAACCTGACGCCATTGTTCCCGCGCGAGCAGTTCAAACTGGAACGCGAGATCAAGGCCGAAGAAAACCTGACCAGCCGGATCATCGACATCATTGCGCCTATCGGCAAAGGCCAGCGCGCCCTGCTGGTCGCGCCACCCAAATCAGGCAAGACGGTGATGATGCAGAACATCGCCCACGCGATCACTGCCAACTACCCCGAAGTGGTCATGATGGTGCTGCTGGTTGATGAGCGTCCCGAAGAGGTCACTGAAATGCAGCGCAGCGTGCGCGGCGAAGTGATCTCCTCGACCTTTGACGAGCCCGCCGCGCGCCACGTGCATGTGGCCGAAATGGTCATCGAGCGCGCCAAGCGCCTGGTCGAGCTGGGCAAGGACGTGGTCATTCTGCTCGACTCGATCACCCGCCTGGCCCGTGCCTACAACAACGTGCTGCCCTCCTCTGGCAAAGTGCTGACCGGCGGTGTGGATGCCAACGCGTTGCAGCGTCCCAAGCGCTTTTTCGGCGCTGCCCGCAAGATCGAGGAAGGCGGCAGCCTGACCATCATCGGCACCGCACTGATCGACACCGGCAGCCGCATGGACGAGGTGATCTTTGAGGAATTCAAGGGTACCGGCAACTGCGAGATCCACCTGGACCGCCGACTGTACGAAAAGCGCGTGTTTCCGGCGATTCACCTGAACCGCAGCGGCACCCGCAAGGAAGAGTTGCTGCTGTCGCCTGAAATTCTGCAAAAGTCGCGGATTTTGCGCCAGTTCATGTACAACATGGACGAGATCGAGTCGATGGAGCTCATGCTGAAGAACATGAAAGCCACGAAAAACAACCACGAGTTTTTCGACATGATGCGTCGAGGCGGCTAAAGCCACCTCGACAAATATGGCCCCCACGGTCGTTCGCTTCGCGTAATTCCCTGCCCCCCGAGGGGGCCGCTGCGCCTGCGGTCTGGCGAAGCCAGTCCCGCGGCCCCTGCTTGCATATCCGGGGTCCGACCGTCGCTCCAGGCGACTCTTGGCCACAATCTCGACCCTTCGAATCGTCAAAGCACGCTATAATCCAAGGCTTCACGGAAAGTGCCTGGAACTGGTTCAGGTGGCTGCCGAAACGAAACGCAAAGGAAGATCATGAAAGACGGCATTCACCCCAATTACCGCGAAGTTTGTTTTATGGACTTGTCCAACAACTTCAAGTTCGTCACCCGCTCTTGCGTCAACACCAAAGAAATGGTGAAAATGGACGATGGCCGCGAACTGCCGCTGTACAAACTCGACACGTCGAGCGAGTCGCACCCGTTTTATACCGGTACGCAAAAATCCGTCGACAACATGGGCGGCCGCGTTGAGAAATTCCGCAACCGCTTCGGCAAGACCTCCGCCAAAGATGCGGCTGCGCCTGCCGCACCTGCTGTAGCCGGGTAAGCTGCCACAACCGGCGCGAGGCAAACCTTTCGCCCGCCTGCCAAAAGCAGCCTGAACTCAGGCTGCTTTTTTTTCGGCCACAGCGCCTGATCGCGTTTCGCAACGTAACCGCAGCCAAGCTTCCTGCGCTTTAAGACCCATCTCCTGCTCACCCCGTCGTTTTGAACAAGCCCTCGCCTGCCATCATTGCCCAGTCTGCAGTCCGGCGCCTCCCCCGCGCGGCGCTGCTGCTGTTTTGTGTGGCGTACATCCTGCCGGGTTTTCTGGGACGTGAGCCCTGGAAAAACGAAGACATCGCGGCGTTCGGCATCATGCGCGAGCTGACTTCCTCAGCCGCCCACTGGCTGCAGCCGCAATTGCTCGGGCAAGCCAATGTCTTTGACGCACTGATGCCGTACTGGCTCGGCGCGCTGGCCATCAAGGCGCTTCCTTTTCTCGATCCGGCGCTGGCCGTGCGCATACCGTTTGTGCTGCTGCTGGCCTTGACTCTCCTGTGCAGCTGGTACGCCACCTATTACCTGGCGCGAAGCCCGCAAGCCCAGCCGGTCGCCTTTGCGTTTGGCGGCGAGGCCGGTCCGGTGGACTATGCCCGGGCCATTGCCGACGCCAGTCTTCTTGCCCTGATTGC
>NCGI01000115.1 GCA_002256925.1 Polaromonas sp. 28-63-22 | reverse complement strand
ATATCCGTGAGCACAACAAACACTCCAAGCCGATTCGATGGAAATACGCCAACCCAAAGCATCGGATTACAAGCAATCTCATTGATTCAGTGAACTAGCCACGCCTGTCACGCCAGGCACCCATCAGTCCCACCGATGTCAATCTACTGTTCAACGGGTTCGCCAACCCGAAAAAACCGTGACTGCGTCGGGCAGACTGCGGCGCGCGGTGGATCGCCTTGGCGGCATACCTGATTAAAAGCTCAAAACGCACCCGTTTGATAGCACCGCCATACAGCGCCGCTGCGCCTCGGCTTCTCAGGCTGGCAACTGCCGCGCCACCATCTCGACCACACTTTCGATCTTCGTCGGCCACCGGTCGGCTTCGGCGCCCGCCATGAAATTCAGCCGGCAACTGGCGCATGAGACCACCACCGCATCAGCACCCGTGGCATCAATTTGCTCGCGCTTGATCTGCCACGCCTTGTGACGCAAACTTTCAGCGCGGTTGATAAGGAAGACACCGGCGCCGCCACCGCAGCACCAATTTTGCTCGGCCGTCGGGGTAGTTTCGATCAGTTCCATACCCAGCGCCTTGAGGGCGGCACGCGGCTCGTCCATCACGCCTCCATGGCGCGCAAGCTTGCACGCGTCGTGGTAAGTTATTTTCCGGCTGACCTCTCCGGTCGCCGCAGGCGCCAAAGGAACCACCTTGAGCCGCCCGCTGGTGATTTCACGGCCAACGTATTCGGACACCGCCAGCACCTCGAACGGCAGCGGCTGGCCGTTTTCGAGCCGGGCTTCCCAGCGCAGCGCCGGATAGGCGTGACCACACTCGGGCAGGATGACGGTTTTGGCACCGATGGCCAGCGCCTCGTCAATCAGGCGCTTGCTGGCCGCTTTCTGCAGCGCCTCGCTGCCTGACAGCAAGCCGAAGTTGGCCGCCTCGAAGCCGGCGCTGCGCAAGGTCCAGCTAGCGCCCAGATGGTTGAGGATGCGGGCAGCGGCGCCAAGCGCGTCCTGGTACAGCAGCACGTCAATCACGGTGGAAACCAGCATGATGTCAGCGTGCGGCTCGTCGAGCGGAATGGAAATTCCCTGCGCGCGTAACGCGTCCACCGTCTGCCTGAGTTCGTCCGGGCCGACACCGAACACAGTGCCACGGCCCGCCTGCTCTTGCGCCACGGCTTGCAGCTCGAGCGGCGCCAGGCCCGCTTCATAGAGCGCCTCACGCATCACGTTGACGCCCCGGGCCGTGTTGATCCCCATGGGGCAAACCAGACTGCAGCGGCCGCACTCGGTGCACGAGTCATAGACCAGTTCCTGCCACTCCATCAGATCAGCCACGGTGATGTCACGCATGAACAGACGCCTTACCGGAGCAAAGGCCGAGGTCTCGCGCGCATGCAAGCGGCGCAGCAAATCAAGCTTGCGACTGGGGGTGTATTTGGGGTCTGGCGTACTCTGGTAGAAGTGGCAGGCCTCCGAGCAGTAGCCGCAGTTGACGCAGGCTTCAAGATCCAGCGCCAGGCCGCGGTCAGTCTTGGCGCGCATGACAGCCTTGGCGCGCGCCACCCGCTCTTCGTCAGTCAGTTGCTCCGACTGCGCCATTTCAGGTAAATGGTGAATGGCTTCCAGGAAGCCGTGAAAAACATCCATCTTGATCATGAGCGCACCCCGCGACGACCAAAGAAGGTGGCCAGTTGCATACGCGCCGGCAACACCAGAAAGGCGTGCATGAGTTTGCCGAAGGGAAACCAAACCAGCAGCAGTTCGAGCGACAGCAGGTGCACAGCCAGCGTGGTGTGATAGATCACGTGGTCACGCGCCAGGATGGCCGCCGACGGCTCGCCGATCACCGCCATGCCTGTCACAAGGGGCAGAAATGTGACGGTCCAGGTCATCATGTCGTCAGCCTTCGATATCTTCTTGAGCACCGGGTCGGTCAGCCGAAACAGCAGGGCCATCAGCAGCGAGACCATGGTGGCAGCGGCGGCTATGTACATCACCATATCGGGCAAGGCTGGCCACGACAGGCCCACCATGCGGTGGACAAACGCGATATGCGGCGCATAGCCGAAAAACACCACGGCCAGACCGATGTGAAACACATAGGGATTCACCGTGACCAGCGTGGCGCTGGGATGAAAGCCACCGCGCGGCACCATGCGCGTGAAGGCTGCGCCAAATGCAGCTGCCTTGCCGAATGGCTGGCGCGCAGGCGCAGCGGAGGCGTGCGAGACCGGCATGCGCCACAGGGAAAAGAGCCGCCAGAAGACGCCGAGGACGAAGATAGCCAAGGACCCGGTCAGCAAGGGACCGCGTGCCCATTCGAGAAGAAGCATGAACCCCCCTTTTTTGAAGACGCAAGCGTGGACATTACGACAGACGGCGGTACCGCTTGTTGATACACATCAAGCCTTGAACCCTTTGCGCCCGTGGCCCGAAAACCTGGTGGGCTGGTGCCTTGCCCAGGGCCTTCCTGGGGGCGTGATGTTGCGGGATGCGGATGCGTACTTGCTCGTCCTATACTGAAAAATGCATCCACATCAGCGTGGAATGGATGGAAAACCCATGAATGAAGAGGCTGCACGCAAGATCGTGCTGGTACGCGCCATTGAAAATGCCGACGCTGGTCACCAGGTCTTGACTGACGACGACCGCCTGTACGCCAGCCGGAGCGCGCATGAACTGGCGCAGTGGGAAGCCTCGGACCGGCAGACCACGCTCACGCCGGCGCTGTTCCTGCAAAAACGCGCCGAGCAGATCCTCCGGAAGCTGACCGAACGCATGCCTGCTTTTGCAGCCGTGGCCGAGCCGGGGCGGGCGCTGCGCGCGGTGGGCCTGGGCCTGCCGCTGCTGGCTTTTCTTGCGGGTGCGGTGGTTGACCGCATCACCGACCCGCACCGGGTGGATTTGCTGTCCGCACCGCTGCTGCTGATCATTGCCTGGAACCTGGCGGTGTATGCGCTGCTTGTGGTCTGGCTGGTGGTGCCGCGCAGCCGCCCCGGTGGCACTGGCGGCGGGTTTTTCCGCCGCCTCGCGTCTCCGCCACGGATCAAGCCGCGCAAGCTGCCGCAGGCTTTAGCCAGCGCGCTGGCCCGCTTCAGCCTCGAATGGACAGCCCTGCGCGCGCCGCTCACCGAAGCCAGCGTCGGGCGCGTCATTCACCTGAGCGCTGCGCTGTTTGCGGCGGGCGCCATCACCTCGCTGTATGTGCGCGGTCTGCTGTCGCAATACCAGGCCGGGTGGGAGAGCACTTTTCTCGATGCAGCGCAGGTCCATGCCGCGCTCAGCGCCCTTTTCGCGCCCGCGATGCTGGTGTTTCAGCTGCCCGGCTTTTCCATCGACGAGGTGCGGGCGCTGCAGGGCGCGTCAATGCCTTCGCAAGCCCGGGGGGCGCTGTGGGTTCACCTGTATGCCGCCACCCTGCTGTTGCTGGTGATTCTGCCGCGCCTGACGCTCGCGCTGGCCAGCCGCTGGCAGGAACAAAGGCTGCGCCGTGACTTTCCGCTGGACCTGAACGAGCCCTACTTCCAAAGGCTTGTCGCCACACTGGGGCCGGTCACGCCGGCCGTGCTGCGGGTGCTTCCCTACAGTTTCACGGTCGATGAACGCCGCGACGCCGGCCTGACCGCCGTGGCGCGTGAACTGCTGGGCGAGCAGGCCCGCGTGATGCTGCGGCCGGGTACGCCGTATGGCGAGTCGTACGGCGGCGAAGGCCAAACCCCGTCCCGCGCCGGACCGGCAGCAGACACCAGCGTGACGCAGACGGCGCTGCTGTTCAACCTGAGCGCCACGCCGGAGCGCGAAAACCACGGTGCGTTCATTGACCAGGTGCTGCGACAGGGTGCGGGCGACGTCGCGGTATTTGTCGATGAGTCGGCCTACCGCGAACGCGTCGGCGGCGAAGGCACGGGCGCTGCGCGTGTGCGCGAACGGATCGCCTTGTGGCGGCAGTTTTGCGAGCTGCACAAGGTGCCGGTGCGGGTGGTGAACCTGCTGCATCCGCAAAGCCAGCCGAACACGGCCCCGATCTCGCCAGCCTCGACCCGCGCACCATGAACACCACGCCGCAGCAAATCCAGCTCGCGCTGATCTCGCACACCAACGCGGGCAAGACCACGCTCGCCCGAACGCTGATCGGCATCGATGTGGGCGAGGTGCGCGATGCGCCGCATGTCACCACGCTGTCGGAAGGCCACACCTTGCTGTCGTCACCTGCCGGCGACACGCTGCAGCTCTGGGACACGCCCGGTTTTGGCGATTCGGTGCGGCTGTTCAAGCGGCTGGCGCAGTCGGGCAACCCCATCGGCTGGTTTCTTCGCGAAGTGCTGGACCGCTACCGCGACCGCCCGTTCTGGCTCAGCCAGCAGGCGGTGCGAACCGCCCGCGACAACGCCGATGTGCTGCTCTACCTCGTGAACTCGGCCGAAGATCCGAAAGACGCCGGCTACCTGGTGCCCGAGATGAAGATCCTGCAGTGGATGGGCAAGCCGGTGCTGGTGTTGCTCAACCAGATGGGGCCGCCGCGCCCCTTCGCCGACGAGCGTGCCGAGCAGGCGCGCTGGCGCCAGCACCTGGCCGACTACCCGGTGGTGCGGGACGTGCTTGCGCTCGATGCCTTCGCGCGTTGCTGGGTGCATGAGCGCGTTTTTTACAAAGCTGTCGGCAAGCTGCTGCCCGACGACCGGCGCGATGCCTATGGCCGGCTGTTTCAGGTCTGGGAACAGCTCAATGCGGCCCGCCTGCAGACGGCGATGGAATTGATCGCGCAGCAGCTTTTTACCGCCGCGCATGACCATGAATCTGTCGAACTGGCAGACGGCGCGATCATCGACAGCGTGCTGAGCGCCGTCGGGCTGCGCAAGCCCAGGGAACAGCGGCGCCAGAACAAGGCCATGCAGGTCTTGATGAACCGCCTCGATGGCAACATCCTGACGACCACGAGCACCCTGCTGCGGTTGCACCGGCTCGATGCCGGCGACGCGCCAAAGATTCACGAACGCGTGCACCAGGGCTTTGTCATCCGTGCGCCGGTGGACAAGAAACAGGCCGGTCTGCTCGGCGCGGCACTGTCGGGCGCGGCCACCGGCCTGTCGGCCGATCTGATGGCCGGCGGCCTCACTTTCGGCGCCGGTGCGCTGCTGGGGGGCGTGGTGGGTGCGCTGACGTTTTCAGGCGCGGCCTGGGTCTTCAACGCCAGCACCGACCGCAACGAGCCCCGGGTCACGTTCTCGGATGATTTCCTGCGCAACCTGCTCGTCGCCAGTCTTCTGCGCTACCTGGCCGTGGCCCACTTCGGCCGCGGGCGCGGCAACTTTGTCGAAGCCGAGGCGCCAGCCTTCTGGCAGCAGGAAGTCGAGGCGGCGCTGACGCGCCACGAAACCGAACTGGCAGCCGCCTGGCGGGCACTGCGCGCGGAGCTTACAGCGCAGAAAGCCGTGCCCCTTTTCACGCCCACACTGGTCCGCGTGGCCTCGGACCTGCTGCGCCGGCTCTACCCGGATGCGTGAGCCCATCGCTGGCTCGCTATGCTATTGATAGCTGCTTGCGCATATATTACCTGGGCTGCAGGCCAATAATGCTTGAAAAAGCGGGCCTGGGTCTGGTTCGTATGCCGTACCGCGACGAGCGATGCCATCGCTTCATGAAATGGTTTCTTTGTGTGTGAATGCTGGCACCGTGGGGCCCGCCGCGATACAGTGCCGCTGACAAACATCCATCGGCCACATGCCAGATGCAAGGGGGCACCATGCTGCTATGCAACTTCAACGTCAACAACCTGTTTGTCCGCTACAAGTTCGGCAAGACCTTCCCGGGCGACCAGAGCGGCAAGAGCGCCGAAAGCGGCGTTGCCGATCCGAACCGTGGTTATCTGCCGCTTTACCAGAAGGGTGCGTTTGAAATCTTCAACGCCGAACAGCGCAAACTCGCCGCGCTGGCGATCACGCGCGGCGGCACCGTGCTGCCCGATGTGCTGTGCGTGCAGGAAGTCGAGAGCCTGATTGCGCTGCGTGAATTCAATGAACGCTTTCTGAAAAGCGCCTACCCGTTTGCTGTGGTGCTGGACTCGCGCGATCTGCGGCAAATTGATGTGGGTCTGCTTTCAAAAGTCCCGATCGACAGCATCACGACCCATGTGGACGACAAGGCGGCCGATGGCTACATCTTCAGCCGCGACTGCCTTGAGGTGCGCCTGCAGGTCAAAAAGACGACGTTTGTCACCGTGTTCATCAACCACTTCAAATCGAAGCTGGCCCTCGGTTCGAGCGAGGAGGCCCGCAGCCGGGAGCGCCTTCGGGCGAACGCCAAACGCCAGTTGCAGGCCGACAGTGTGGCCAAGCTGGTCAAGGCGCGCTTTCCCGGCACGGCGTTCAACACGGCGTATTTTGCGGTGCTGGGCGATTTGAACGACACGCCCCAGGCTGCCGAGCTTGCACGGCTCAACACCCAAACCGGGTTGATCGACGCGCTGGCGCTGTTACCGCCTGAAGAACGCTGGACGCACTACTGGAAGGCCAGAAACAGCGTGTCGCAGCTCGACCATGTGTTGCTGTCGCCGGCGCTGGCCCGCAAGCTGAAGAAAAACGGTATTTCCCTGGAGCGGCGCGGCATCGGGTTTCGAGCCGCGTCAAGCAAGGCCGGCGGTGGTCTGTTACCGAAGGTGGTGCGCCTGGAGGCGATGGAGGACGACCCCGCCCCGCTGGCGCTCGATTTTCAGTTCAAGCGCTTTGCCGAGGTGTCCAGCAGCAACGTCGCGTCAGACCATTGCGCGATCTTCCTGGAATTTTCGATCTGATCCTTGCCGGCCCACCTGTCGCCGCGCGTCGGGATGCTGTGCGAAGAATGGTGTCGCCTGCAGCCTCGGAGGTAAAGCTGTGAAACACACGGCAACGTTGCTGGCACCGGCGGCGCTTTTCAGGTGCAATGGCTTGCATGCCGCAACACACGCCAGACCACTTGTTGATCCCCCGCACACCGGGCGCCCCGGCCGCCGGTGTTTTGAGCCCTGCACCGCTCCAAGGCCCGCTCCCCGATACGCCGTCGGTGTTCCGGGCAGGAACCGGCCGGCTCGCGTTGACCAGCGCCCTG
>NCGI01000114.1 GCA_002256925.1 Polaromonas sp. 28-63-22 | reverse complement strand
GACGATCCAGAACATCAATGGCCAGGCCATCACCTTGAGCCTCAAGCACAAGAACAACCGCGACCCGAAGAACTGGAAGGGCTTCAAGTTTGCGATTCCGTTCGAGTACAGCATGCACAACTTCCTGCTGCGCTACTACCTGGCCGAAGCCGGACTGAACCCCGACACCGACGTGCAGCTGCGCGTGGTGCCCCCGGCCGAAATGGTGGCCAACCTGCGCGCCGGCAATATCGACGGCTTTCTGGGCCCTGACCCGTTCAACCAGCGCGCGGTGTTCGAGGAGGTCGGCTTCATTCACCTGCTGACCAAGGACATCTGGAACGGCCACCCCTGCTGCGCCTTCGGCACCTCGACCGAATTCATCCAGAAAAACCCCAACACCTTCGCCGCACTGTACCGCTCGGTGCTCACGGCCGCCGCGATGGCGCGCGACCCGAAAAACCGCGAGCTGATTGCCAAGGTGATCGCGCCGGCGCAGTACCTGAACCAGCCCGAAGCCGTGCTGAACCAGGTGCTGACGGGCAAATTTGCCGACGGCCTGGGCAACGTGCGGACCGTGCCCGAGCGTGTGGACTTCGACCCGATGCCGTGGCAGTCGATGGCGGTATGGATGCTGACGCAGATGAAGCGCTGGGGCTACGTGAAGGGCGACGTCAACTACAAGCAGATCGCCGAGAAGGTGTTCCTTATCACCGACGCGAAGAAGTACATGAAAGAACTCAGCCAGAAAACACCCGAGGGCGCTTATCCGAAATTCACCATCATGGGCAAGGAGTTCGATGCGGCGAAGGCGGAGCAGTATGCGGCGGGTTTTGCTATCAACAAGATGGGATGAAAACGGACTGCCGGACGCAGAGTACGCAAAGGTTTCGCAGAAGAAAAACCAAAAATACCTTTCAATTTTTGTTTCCTTTTGCGCCCTCTGCGAAACCTTTGCGACTTCTGCGGCCGGTAGTCTTCCCCCCAAACAAACAACCATCGGCACTGAACGCATGAACATTTTCAAAACTCAGGGCTTCCGGGCGGGCGTCGTTTCCACGCTGCTGCTGTTCGTTTTCATCTCCTTCTGGTATATCGCAACCGCGCGGACCGAAAGCGCGGCTGGCGGCACGTCCGGCATGACGGCCGAGCAGATCGAATACCAGAAGATGATGGGCAAAGACCCGGCCAGCGCTTCTCAAGCGAAGGCCTCGGGCTTTCCGACGCCGATGCAGATGGGTCAGACGTTTGTGCGGCAGCTCAGCGACCCGTTTTATGACCGCGGGCCGAACGACAAGGGCATTGCGATCCAGCTCGCGCATTCGCTGGGCCGCGTCGGGCTGGGATTTCTGCTCGCCTGTCTGGTCGCGATTCCGCTGGGCTTCGTGATTGGCATGTCGCCCCTGCTGCGGCGCGCGTTTGACCCGTTCATCCAGGTGCTCAAACCGATTTCGCCGCTGGCGTGGATGCCGCTGGCGCTCTACACCATCAAGGACTCGTCGGCGTCGGGCATCTTTGTGATCTTTATCTGCTCGGTCTGGCCGATGCTGATCAACACCGCGTTCGGTGTTTCCAGCGTCAAGCGCGAATGGCTCAATGTGGCCAGCACGCTCGAAGTCGACCCGCTGCGCAAGGCGTTCCAGGTCATTTTGCCCGCTGCTGCGCCGACCATTTTGACCGGCATGCGCATCTCGATGGGCATTGCCTGGCTGGTGATTGTGGCCGCCGAGATGCTGGTGGGTGGCACGGGTATTGGCTACTTCGTCTGGAACGAGTGGAACAACCTGTCCTTGACCAATGTCATCTTTGCGATTGTCGTGATCGGCCTGGTAGGCATGCTGCTGGACCTGAGTTTTGCGCAACTGCAGAAGGCGGTGACCTATGTGGAATGAAGCCTCCAGCCGCAGTGCGCCCGGCGCATCCTGCGAGCCCTTCAGGAAAGAAACCAGCATGCAGGGATTTCTCAAAGTCGAGGGACTGAGCAGGGCCTTCGTGGCGGCCAAGCCGGTATTTGCCAACGTGAGCTTCAGCATCGACCGGGGCGAGTTCGTCTGCATCATCGGCCATTCGGGCTGCGGCAAAACCACCGTGCTCAATGTGCTGGCCGGCCTTGACACCGCGACTTCGGGGCATGCCTTCATGGACAACCGCGAGATCGCCGGACCGAGCCTGGAGCGCGGCGTCGTGTTTCAAAGCCACGCGCTGATGCCGTGGCTGACCGTGCGCAAGAACATCGCGTTCGCTGTGGTGTCGCGCTGGCCGGACTGGAGCACCGCCGAGGTCAACGCGCACGTGGAAACATTCGTGGCCATGGTGGGTCTCAGTGCCGCCATCGACAAAAAACCATCGCAGCTTTCCGGGGGCATGAAGCAACGCGTGGGCATTGCGCGCGCGTTCGCGATTCAACCCAAAATGCTGCTGCTCGACGAGCCCTTCGGCGCACTCGACGCACTGACGCGCGGCACGATCCAGGACGAGCTGATGAGCATCGTGCGCGAAACGCAGCAGACGGTGTTCATGATCACGCACGACGTGGACGAGGCCATTTTGCTGGCCGACCGCATCATCCTGATGACCAACGGCGCGGAAACCGAAGGCGGTTACGTGTCGGGCGGCATTGGCGAAGTCGTCATCAACACATTGCCGTCCAGGCGCACCCGCGCCGAACTGCATCACCTGGACGGCTACTACGAACTGCGCAACCACGTGGTTGACTTTTTGATCAAGCGGGCGAGGCCTGGCCAGGCACCCTGAATACGGACGACCGGACGCAGAGGGCGCAAAGGTTTCGCAAAAGGAAAACCAGAAATACCTTTCAAATTTTCTTTGTTTCTTCTGCGTCTTCTGCGTCTTCTGCGAAACCTTCGCGCCTTCTGCGTCCAGAAGTTTTCTCTTTCTTCATTTCACAACCGCAACCGCAACCGGAGCAACCATGAACCGTAACGACGTCACCGAAAAAATCATCACCGCCAAGGTGTCCAAAGGACTCACCTGGGAATCAGTCGCCAAAAAGGTCGGCTTGAGCAAGGAATGGGTCACCGCCGGCTGCCTGGGGCAGATGACGTTTGACGACAAGCAGGCCAAAATCATCGGCAAGATCTTTGGCCTGAATGCCGAAGAGCAAAAGTGGCTGCAGGTCGTCCCTTACAAGGGCTCCCTGCCCACCGCCGTGCCGACCGACCCGCTGATCTACCGCTGGTACGAGATCGTCAGCGTGTATGGCACGACGATCAAGGAACTGATTCATGAAGAATTCGGCGACGGCATCATGAGTGCGATTGATTTTTCGATGGACATCGTGCGCCAGCCCGATCCCAAAGGCGACCGCGTGAACGTGGTGCTTTCGGGCAAGTTTCTTCCGTACAAGCAGTACTGACCCAGGCCGCAGGGGCCGGCGGGAATGGGGCGTCGCAGGTTGCGGTCAAAATGATGCGGATGAACTCTCTTCATGGCATCCGCGTTCTCGACCTCTCCCGCGTGCTCGCGGGCCCCTGGTGCACCCAGACCCTGGCCGATCTGGGGGCCGACGTGATCAAGATCGAACGTCCGGGAACCGGCGACGACACCCGTACCTGGGGTCCACCGTTCCTGAAAGACGACCAGGGCCACGACACGCAGGAGGCGGCCTATTACCTTGGCACCAACCGCAACAAGCGTTCGGTCACCTGCGACATTTCGCTGCCCGCCGGCCAGGCGCTGATCCGTGACCTTGTGGCCCATTGCGATGTGTTTGTCGAAAACTTCAAAGTCGGTGACATGGCCCGCTACGGGCTCGACTACGAATCGCTGCGGGCCCTCAACCCGCGCCTGGTGTACTGCTCGGTCACCGGCTTTGGGCAGAACGGGCCCTATGCCAGCCGCGCCGGTTACGACTATGCCATTCAGGGCATGGGCGGGCTGATGAGCGTGACCGGCGAGCGCGACGACATCGGCGGCGGCCCGCAAAAAGTCGGCGTGGCGGTGGCGGACCTGATGACCGGCATGTATGCGACGGTGGGCATTCTGGCGGCGCTGCGCCACGCCGAGAAAACCGGCGAAGGTCAGCGGGTGGACATGGCGCTGCTGGACACACAGGTCGCGATGCTGGCCAACCTGGGCGCGAACTACCTGGTGAGCGGCGCGGTGCCTGGCCGGGCCGGTAACGCGCACCAGAACATCGTGCCCTACCAGGTGTTCGAGGTGGCGCCGACGGCCGACGGCAACAAGGATCACCTCATTTTGGCGGTGGGCAACGACGCGCAGTACGTGAAGTTCTGCAAGGTCGCCAACATTCCTGAACTGGGCGTGAACCCGCTGTTTGCCAAAAATCGTGACCGGGTGATCAACCGCGCGCAACTGGTGCCGATCCTCGAAGCGGTGATGCGCACCCGGACCAAGGCTGACTGGCTGGCCGCCCTGGAGGCCGCCCAGGTGCCGTGCGGCGCCATCAACAACCTGGCGGAGGTGTTTGCCGACCCGCACATCGCGGCGCGCGAGATGGTGACGCATTGGCAACACCCGCTGCACAGCGATGTGCGGCTTGTTGCCAGCCCGATCAAGCTCAGCGCCACGCCGGTGCGGAAAGACCGGGCGCCTCCGATGCTGGGCCAGCACACGGAGGAAGTCCTGCGCGAGCTGCTGGAAAACGCCGATGCCCGGCTGGCCGCCCTGCAAAAGGCCCGCGTCGTCTGAGTCGCAAGGGCGCACGGCTGCGGCCGGTTCGAGCGAGGCGTGGGCGACCCGGCGTCACGCCTGCCGCCTCGGCGCAACAAAAACATAAGGCTTCGTGACAAAGTTGATAGTGCAAGTAATAGTTACATACGAAATAAGTTGTCTATTCAAGAAGGGCGTGATTGAATAAGTTGATGACTGAGCTTTTGCGGTTGGATCGGCCACACGCCTGCCCGGCGGCGGCAAAGCCGTTGACGCCAACGCTCGAGCAACCCTGAAAGAATCCTTGCCATGAACCGAGCCACCATCGCCCCGCTGCGCCGTTTTAACGATCTCCAGCCGGCGCAGGATTCCATTCCGCCGGTCCAGGCGCTGACCGACTACGCCCTGGTCGGCCAGTTCGGCGCCGAGTTATCCGAACCGATCAACACCTTGCACTGCATCGTGCAGGAGTTCAACCAGACCCGTCACATGTCGCATGCCCAGATGGTGGTGCTCGTGTCGGCGGTTGAATCGGCGGTGCATATCACGCGCCAGAGCCAGCAAATTGCCCGGCTGGCGGAAGGTCGGCTGCGCCAGTCGCACGAGCGCGTCCGGCTCGACGAGCTGCTGCACCAGGCGCTGGCGGACCTCAGCCCCGCGCTGCAGGCCCAGGGCATCGAGGTGTTTCGCAATATCAAGCCGGTTGAAATCATCGTCGATCCCGGCCTGCTGTCGAGTCTGGTCGAAGCGGCTCTGGCCTGGGCCAGCAGCCAGGGCACGAAACTGGTGGTGTCACTGGGCATCAAAAACTGGCCCGAGCATGGCATGCTGGCGATCAAGGCGATCCTGCCGCCAGGGCAAACCGGGCGCTCCGCGCCTGTCGACAGCCTGGCCTGGCAAATACTCACGCTGACGGCCCAGACCATGGGCGTCACGCTCGAACGCGAAATCACCGAAAACGGCGAGGCCCTGCTGGTGCTGGAGTTTGCCCGCACCGTCAAGCAGCTCGAAGGCCTGACGGCTGTCGAGATGGATGCCAGTGGCGACTCGTCCTTCCACAACGGCACCAAGCCGATGGCCGGCATGCGTATCCTGCTGGTAAGCAACGACCCGCTGGTACGCGCCGAAGTGGACGGGGCCGGGCGCCTGCTGGGACTGATGGTTGACAAGGTACCGAACACCGAGCAGGCGCAACGTTACGTCAAGCTCGGGATGCCGCACCTGATTGTCATTGACGAGCGGCTCAACGACGACGCTTTTGAGCGGCTGCAGAACAACATCCGCAGCACCGATCCCAACTTCGGTTTCATTGAAATTGCCGACGATGCCAACACCTTTGAAATTTCCAGCTGGATGAGCGACAGCATGACGCGGGTCAGCCGCGATGTCATGCGCGCCCAGCTGCCCTCGGTGCTGACGCTGGAGCTGGCCCGGGCGCTTTGAAACCGGCAGCCGCAACGCCCGAGTGCGTCACGCCGGGGCGACCTGCCCCGTTATTAACAGTTTGCCAGGTCACCGGTCGCTATAAATTTAGTAGCTACTTACGCAGGTAATACATGGGTTAGAAGGTCTTTTTCTATGAATTCCAGTCCACCCGCAGCCCGCCACCCGCGCTACCGCATGGCGCCAAACACTTCCTTGAGAATCGCGCTGCCGCTACCCACCGGATCCTGGCGGATTTTCTTTTCTTCCTCGGCGATGATCAGGTAGAGGCCGTCGAGCGACTTCCCGGTGACGTACTGCTGGATGTTGGCGTCTTGCTTGCTCACGAGGCCAAAGCCGGCAGCCTTGCCGGCAAATTCGTTGTATTTGTTGGCCAAGCCCACCTTTTCCGTGGCTTTGGTCACCACAGGCAGGAACTTCACACCGAGCGGCGCACGCGTTTTTTCAACGAAGAAGTTGGTGACCGAGGTTTCGCCCCCAGCCAGAATGGCTTTGGCGTCATTGACATTCATGCCGCGCACGGCGCTGACCAGCAACTCTTTGCCCATCGGCACGGCGGCTTCTGCGGCGCGGTTGATGGAGGTGACCAGTTCGTCGATGCGGCCGCCCTGGCCAAAGTTTCGGAGCAGTTTCGAAGCATCCTCCAGGTAGCCGGGCAAGGGAATGCGAACTTTCGGGTTGCCGAGGAATCCATCAGGCTTACCCAGCAAGGCGACGGCTGCCAGAGCGCCTTTTTCGAGCGCGGTTTTCAGGCCACTGCCGGCCTCAAGGTTGGTCACCCCGGCAAGATCGCTGACCGCAAGGGCGTGGGCCTGTTGGTAGGTGGCCAGAAGAAGCGCACCGATGACACCTGCACCGGCCTGGTTAAACTTTCGACGTTGCATAATGAAACTCCCCATGATTGACTCGCCACGTATGAAAAAATTTCGGCCAGTATGCCGCACCGTCGCGGCGGCGCTACTTCTGACCATCATTGCTGCGGGTATGTACGGGTGCAGCGGCGCGCAGGCTGCGCCCGAATCGACTTTTGTGTTGCTGGACGGCAGCAAGAAAACCAC